>WRCE01000014.1 GCA_009784005.1 Candidatus Methanimicrococcus labiotermitis | reverse complement strand
TTCATCGTCCGCGTCAATGCGGTCGATCACAATATCAATGTCATGCATTTTGTAGCGTTCCAGTTCGATTTCCTCGTCCGTGCGGTAAATTTCGCCATTGACCCGGACCCGCGTCACTCCTTCGGCATTCAAATCTTTGATCAATTGCTGATATGTTCCCTTCTTTTTACGGACAATCGGGGCCAATACAGTCACATTGCCTTCAAATTCGGCAAAAATCAAATCGGCAATTATTTCGGGGGATTGGGACTCGATTTTGAGATCGTGGTCGGGGCAATAAGGCGTGCCGACGCGGGCGAAAAGGAGACGGAAATAATCATAGATTTCCGTGACGGTGCCGACCGTACTTCGCGGATTTTTGGACGTTGTTTTTTGTTCGATTGAAATCGCCGGCGACAGACCGTCAATGCTGTCCACGTCCGGCTTATCCATGATACCCAAAAACTGGCGGGCGTAAGAGGACAGCGATTCCACATAGCGGCGCTGGCCTTCCGCGTAAATCGTGTCAAATGCCAATGTCGATTTACCTGAGCCCGACACGCCGGTAATGACGGTTAGTTGATTTTTCGGAATGCTGACCGAGATGTTTTTTAAATTGTGTTCTCGGGCGCCTTTAATTATTAATTCTTTCATAACAGTTTCCTTATTTGTTTTTATAAAAACAGGCTGACTTCAATCTTATTTTATTTATTTCGGCGTTATATGTTGCTTGTATGACATTTATTGACATGTAAGATAAACTTAATTACTGCACGGTGAAACTAATACAGAAAAATGTGACATAGAAAAGTAAAGAGAGAAGATTAAGTTAAGTTCATTAATATATTATTACGTGAAAACTAATTAAATGAATGGAAATAAAAAAAGAATTTAAATAAAAAGTAATACCATAATCTATTTATAAATAATTGTTTAATTATTACATGTCGTTTTATGTCATTTCGAAAATGGCAGCTCAAAAACTATAAAGTCAATTACATTTACAGTCAATAACATTGATTGGTCCGCGCCATATATGTGCTTGAAAGTATTCAATATGCGGGTATATATAAAATATGTAAAGTATAATCTGACCGGTCGATTGTTTTAAAAGTGTTTTTAAATTTTTAAAAGAATAATTATTTAAAACGAACAACATTGAACATAAAAATGAAGGTTGAATTATGGTACGAACAATTCAAAGGAAAATTACATCAATTTATTCGCTTTGGCTCTTTGCTGTGTTTTTATTAATCGTTTTGTATAACTTATTGGTGAGAGAACACGTTTTCATGTCATATGCCGAAGCAATGCCGTGGATTCTTTTATTTATCGGATTGGCTGTTATCGGCAACATTGCGACATTGGTTGCTATTTATTATTACCTGAATATGAATCCCGAAGGTATGAAGTGGCTTGCGATTTATGAAGTATTATTCATCGTCCTCTTTGTTGTGACCTATCTGGTGCTTGCTGTCCAATTGCTGCCCGAGTCCATCGGTAACATGGGCTTTGCGACAATTTTGAACGCCATCCTGCCCCTTGTATTCATTGTGTTGGTTTTCTTGGAATATGTCTTTTCAAGAGGCATTCGTACATTAACACCGAAGCCGGAATATGCTTACTTGGGTAAGTAAACATCCCGACAGAATTAATACAATCATCAATTGAATTGTTTAATCATACAAGTAAAGCGAGCCGGCATTTCGCCGGCTTTTTTTTTGACTTTTTTTTGGTTATTTGGTTTTTTAGGTTTGTTTGGTTATTGGTTTTTTTGTTTTTGTTGTTTCGAAGAAGTGAAACTCTAAGAAACGAAACTCAAAGAAGTGAAACTCTAAGAAGTGAAACTTGAAGAAGTGAAACTTAAGAAGTGAAACTTGAAGAAGTGAAACTTAAGAAGTGAAACTTGAAGAAGTGAAACTTGAAGAAGTGAAACTCTAAAAAGTGAAAAGCGAAGAAGCAAAAACAGAAGAAATGAAAATGAAAGGCGTACAAACCTACTTTTCATTTTTTAATAATTTTCAAGCGTTTGTTTGTTAACGAAAGAAATCCTGATTTTTTAATTCGATTTTGACGGATGCGTCAACTGTCATGTTTTCAGGTTCGGGATACAGCGGCGTATAGACGTCGGAATTGATTTTTGAAACATCGCTGCCGGCCATCAAAAAGGCGGATTGCTGCCCTTTTTGAACTTTAACGGATGCGAAGACTGATACGAACGGCAGCGGTTTAATCTCTTTAATCTCTTTGACCGGCGTTGCCGCGGGCGGAGATTTTGTCTTTTTCCCTAAAATGCCGTTCTTCAGCTTTTTGTCGAATTTCTTTATCTTTTTGATTATTTTTTTAATTTTCATTTTCATCCCTACAAAGCAGTTCATTTATATGAGACATATGAGATAAATTAAAACGGTACTAATTATTTAAGATTAATTTATTATTTAAGGTGGAGAAATCATGTCAGACGGTTGTCATAAAGATGCCGAATCGGCATCAACGGATGTTGTTACTTCAACGATGAAAATGTTGGCTGAACAAATTGAAACAGTGGCGGACGCTGTCTCTTTAAAAGACGTTTCCGGTATGCTGGCGGTTTTGCAGGCGGCCAAAGAGAAAGGGTGCGCGGTTTTTATTACCGGCGCCGGCCGTTCCGGTCTCATGGGGCGCGCATTCGCCATGCGCTTGATGCACATGGGATTCAAAGCTTACGTTATCGGTGACACCGTGACGCCCGCCGTTCAAAGCGGTGATGTCCTCGTGGCTGTTTCCGGTTCGGGCAACACGAAGTCCGTTGTGGAAGTTGCAAAAAAATGCAAAAGCGTCGGCGCTTCAGTTATCGCTTTGACCTCCAAAGACGGTTCTGATTTAAAAGAACTTCCGGCTTTGAATGTCGTGCTGTCCGCCTCCCCTGTTTCCGGCGCAACTGCGTCTAAAACACCAATGGGTACGGCTTTTGAGATACTGGCGCTCATCTTTTTGGATTCGGTCATTATGCAGCTGATTGAGCTGACCGGTGTTACCGAAGACGAAATGAAAGCCAGACACGCTAACACGGAGTAATTTATTACTCCATTTTTCATTTATTTACATTCATTTATCATTCACTTACATTCATTTATCATTCATTTATCATTCATTTACATCCATTTATCATTCACTTACATTTATTTATCATTCACTTACATTCATTTATCATTCATTTATTATTTGTCATTTATAATTTCCATTAGTCATTACATACATCTAAATTATGAGGAGAAAAAATGTCTGACAGTCAGTTTTCTAAAGGCGTAATGAGCGTAAACATATCCGGTATCCGAAAGCTTTTTGAAGCCGCCGGCCCCAACGCCATTAATCTCGGTATCGGGCAGCCGGACTTTGATACGCCGGCCAATATTAAGGCGGCCGCGATTAAAGCCATCAACGAGGGATTTACCGGCTACACGCAGGGCTTGGGCATTCCCGAGCTTCGTACCGCTCTTTGCGATAAATTTAAGCGCGACAATCATTTTGAAGTGAAACCCGATCAGGTTATGGTTACTTCGGGCGCGTCTGAAGCGCTTTATATTACCGCGTCCGCGCTCATCAACCCGGGCGATGAAGTTTTGATTCCCAACCCCGGTTTTTTGGCTTACAAATCCATTGTGAACCTCCTCAGCGGCAAAGATGTCAGTTTCAAAATGCAGGAAGATTTGACGCCCGATGTGAATGATATACTTGAAAAAATAACCCCCAAGACCAAAGCCGTCATTATCAATTCCCCCGGTAATCCGACAGGCGCCGTCTCTTCCAAAGAAGATATCAAAGCGCTGGCTGAAATCGCGACCGATAAGAACATCACGCTGATTTCCGACGAGGTTTACGAATACTTCATTTATGAGGGAGAACATGTCAGCCCCGCTCAGTTTACTGACAATGTCGTGACAGTCAACGCTTTTTCAAAAAGCTATTCCATGACCGGCTGGCGCATCGGCTATTTGGCTGCCAAGGGCCCGTATGTCGGCGAAATTTTAAAAGTTCATCAGTATTTACAGGCTTGCGCCAGTTCTATCGGCCAAAAAGCCGCTTATGAAGCGGTGACCGGCCCTCAAGACTCTGTTGTCACGATGAAAAACGAGTTCAGAAAGAGACGCGATTTCTTAGTTAACCGTTTAAACGACATGGGTATCAATTGCGTTATGCCTAAAGGCGCTTTCTACGCTTTCCCTGAAGTCGCGAACTGCGATGAGGCCGCGGCAAATCTCTTGAAAAATGACGTCGTCATCACGCCCGGGACGGCTTTTGGAGATAACGGAAAAGACCACATTCGTATTTCATACGCTTCTTCCATGGAAAACATCACAAAAGCATTGGAAATCATGGAAAAAGTATTGTAAAAAAGCATTGGAAATCATGAAAAAAGTATTGTAAAAACGAATGTCAGAGCAAAGCGCAGGTTGCTGTTTTTAACGCTTTGCTCCATTCTTTTTTTTTGTTTTGATTTTCTTTTTCTTCGTTTTTGATTTGTTTTCTTCGTTTTTGATTCGTATTATTCGTTTTTTATTTGTATTATTCGTTTTTTAGTATCTGATTAGAATTATTTGTCTTCTAAATCCAATTCAATATATTGCATCGACTTTTTCGGCTTACTTTCCGATTTTCCTTCGGCGGGGGCCGACTCATCTCTTTTCTGAGGCGGCTGCCAGTCTGTGCTTTCTTTTTCCGTTTGTTCTTTTTCCATCACGGAATCAAAGTAAGCGTATTTGGAATTGTTTCTCTTCGCTTCTTCCTGAGCGGCTTTTGAAGGCGTTTCCGCGGGCTTGTCTTTTTCAAACGTTTCAAAGACCTGAACGCCTTCGTCATCGGCAGGGTCATGGATTTGTTCGCGGCGTTCGCGATGGACAAAGGCCATTTCCGCCTCTTCATCTGCCCCGTCCTTTTTTTGTTCCCTTTCTTTCATATAGCCGGACTGCGTTTCTTCATCAAAAGCATATGTTCGGGCTTCAAAGAGTTCCAAATCCTCATCGTTCCATTCATCGCCGGCCGGTTTATCGGGGATGGCGGCGGTGTTGCTTTCGGCGGCGTTGCTTTCGGCGGTGTTGCTTTCGGCGGCGCTGTTATTTTCTTCAGCCGGCGGCTTCCATTCAATGATTTCTTCGACTTCTGCTTTTTTGGCAGGTTCGCTTTGTTCATTTTGTTCGTTATCATTGACAATGATGACCGGGCCTTCGATCACTTTTTTGTTCCTTGCCGCTTCTTCTTTCAGCGTGCTGACATCCCTTTCATACTCATTGCCGTCATCGGTTCCTTCTTTGCCGCTTTTGTTAAAGGCGGCTATGGCGGCGGCATCTTTTTCGCTGAGTTTGATGTCGGAATTGGACTTTTTCTCCTTGACCTTTTCCTCTTTCACTTTTTCCTCTTTCACTTTCTTCTCATTGACGATGCCGTTGTTCGCGTTGTATTTCTGCTTTCCGATAAGGAACGCGCCGATGACCACGATGATGAACAGGAGGATGAACCCCAAAATAATAAGTACCGGGTAGAGTGCTGTTAAATCCATAACAGAAGAGATAGTACTGTTTGTATAAAACAATTCGCTTCAATCGCGGCGTTATGACTCAGCGGCGGTTTTGGAATACAGCGGAAAAAAGTTGAGTTTTTCGATCGTCGTTTTTGACAAATCGTTTATTGAAAATCGTTAATTGACAATCGTTAATTGACAATCGCATATTGAAAATCGTTAATTGAAAATCGTTTATTGAAAAATCGTTTATCGAAAAATCGTCATTTGAGAGTCATTTGATAAATCATTTGACAAACTGTCAGACAAGTGATGGGCCCGCTGAGATTCGAACTCAGGACCTCCGCCATGTGAGGGCGACGTCATAACCATCTAGACCACGAGCCCAAGAAAGACTTGATTGCTGATTAAAGTTGTTTTTGTTTTTATACATTTCTGTTATGCCGATAATGAATGTGGGCCCGCTGAGATTCGAACTCAGGACCTCCGCCGTGTAAAGGCGGTGTCATGACCATCTAGACCACGAGCCCAACTTCGAAAAAAACGGAAACTTCATATAAATAGGTTTCTCAAATAATCATAAACCATCTATGATTTGTCTTATTCGTCTTATTCGTCTTATTTTCGTCTTATTTCGTTTTATTTCGTCTTCATTTCGTCTTCATTTCGATCGTTTTTATTTCAATTTTTATAATGAATAAGGCAGGATTTATATGTAGTTGTCTCTTTATTCGTAGTTATGCCACACCGCGAACGCGATGATACCGAATCCGAATATGTCGGCCAGTACCTCGGTGAGTACGCCAGCGTTTCTTCTATTGTCAAAGAGGCGCTGCCTTTTGAACTCATTGCGGTGGTCGGCGGCATTGTTTCCGGCGTGATTTTGTCGGGCATGACCTCGGAATTGGAATTGATCCCGGGTCTTATTGTCATTATTCCCGGCGTGATGGGCCTTCGCGGCAACATTTCATCCACGCTCGGTTCTCGGCTCGGAAGCGCCATCCACATGGGTTTGATTACTAAAATTGATTTTAAAAACCGCGAGCTGACAAATAACATCATCGGCTCCATGGTGTTGACTGTTATCATTTCAATCTTTTTGGGATTTTTAGGGCACTATGTGTCCGTTTTATTGGGATTCGGAAGCGCCGGCCTTTTGAAACTGATTCTTATTGCCCTGATGTCCGGCTTTTTCTCAGGCCTTATTCTTTCATTCATTACGGTTTTCTTGGCGGTTGGAGCTTTCCGTTTTGGATTTGACCCCGACAACATTGTCACGCCTTCTATTGCGACTATCGGCGACATCCTCGCGGTCATGATGATTTTCGTATTCGCCAGGCTGGTGTTGTTCTTATGAGTTATTACACCGTTAAAGGCCTTGTCAAAGGCGGCCTTCCGATTCTCATTCTCACTTGTTTTATGGCTATTACCGTCGGCCTGCTCCTCGGTTTTCAGGAGGACATTCTCATTGAATACCCGACGCTTTTGATACTTCTGCCGGTTTTGCTTAAAATCGGCGGCGATACCGGCAGCATGCTAAGCGCCCGTTTATCCTCCGCCTTTCACCTCGGTTTAGGCACCGGTCTTTACAACAACCCCATTGTCCGCAACAGCGTGATTGCCGCAATCATCGTCGCCGCCATTTCATCCGTTTTTGTCACCATTGTCGTCTATGGCATCAATTCATTCCTCGGCTACGGCACGTCAATCGAATTGATCTTCGGTATCAGTTTTATCGTCGTCGTTTTAGACATTTTTATTGTTTACGCGGTGTCTATCGGTCTTTCTTTCCTGTCTCACAGAGTGGGGCTGGACCCCGATGACATCGTTATTCCCGTTGTCGCCAGTACGGGCGACTTGGTCGGCGTCGTCGGCATTATGATCGCAATCGTTGTTTTCGGCCTCGCCGTTCTTTAAATTTAAAGCATCACACTGATTCATTCAATGAATACAAAATTCAAAAAAATTTAAAAAATTCAAAAAAATTTAAAAAATTCAAAACATTCAAAAAAAATTAAAAAATTCAAAACATTCAAAAAATTCAAAACAAAATTCATAAAGCAAATACAATAAAAACGAATTCAAAAAAACGAATTCAAAAAAACGAATTTCAATAAAACGAAAAATGAAGGGAAATCTAAAGACTTAGCCCGTCGCGAAACGGAAATTTATGGAAATACAAAAGTAGGATGGTCCGTTGATATATGGTAAAGAATCGCTATAAGTATACGCCGCGCAACTTAAAGGAGTTGCTCATCGAAATGAAAGATACGTCGGAGCTGATGGTTGATTTGGCTTACTCGGCAATGATTTATGACGATGAAGACATCGCCGAAGAGGTCATGCATTTGGAAGAAACCATGGACATGCTTGACTATCAAATTAAAATCGGCGCCATTTTAAGCACGCGCCGCATCGAAGAAGCCGAACAGCTTCTCGGCGTTCTCGAAGTTGCCGCCGCATCCGAGTACATCGCCAACGCCGCGATGGAGATTTCAAAGTGCATGCTGATGGACATCTCCATCCCCGACCGTCTGAAAGTCGCTCTCCGCAACGCGAATGAAACGATTGTCAAAGTCCGCCTCAACGAAGAATCCGAGATGGCCGGCCGTAAGATCGGCGATTTGGATTTGGACGTGGAGACCGGCATGTGGGTTATCGCGATTCGCCGCAACGCCGAGTGGATTTACGCGCCCAACGGCGAGACAAGCCTTCGTTCGGGAGACGTTCTCATCGCTCGCGGACACGACGAGGGCGTGCCGATTTTCTTCCAAAAGGCGACAAACAAAATTTACACGCCTCGAAAAGTCATCGACTACAACGAACCCGCCGAATTTGACCGCTCCATTGATATCATTGTTGAAATGAAAAACATGTGCGAGCTTTCCGTCGGCTTGGCTTACTCCGCGCTTTTGCTCAACAACAAAGACATCGCGCATGAAGTCCGGGCGATTGAACAGCATTTGGATGAAATGAAGTATGAAGTGCAGGACTTGGTTTTGGAAGCGGCCTCATCGGCGGCTGAGGGCGAGGACTTAACGGATTACAAAGGCCTTCTGATCTTCGCCAGCGCGTCTGAAAAGATTTCAAACGCCGCCGCCGATATCGCTGACCCGGTCATTCGCGAAATAGGCCTTCACCCGATCATCGCCTTGGCCGTTCGCGAATCCGATGAAGTTATCATCAAAATCGAAGTCGCCGACTGTTCGCCCATCATCGGGCAAACACTAAAGGAACTTCGCCTTGAAACCGAAACCGGCATTCATATTTTGGCCATCAAAAGAGAAACCCGCTGGATTTATTCCGTCAGCGGCAAAATCAGAATCCAAGAAAACGACGTCTTAATCGCCCGCGGCTCCCACTCCGGTGAAGTCGCGCTCATTGAAATGTGTTCCTGCCCGGTTGATTTGTAACCGGCGGGTCCCCTTTTCAATTCCGCCATACGTTTATATAACAGCAAAGCTCTCCTCAAAAAAAAGAGTGAAAAGAGCGAAATGAGCGTAATTTTCAAAGTTTTTAAGGTGACAGCGAATGGATAATTTGGTTGCGTTTTTTATATTTGCGTTTACCGCCGTCTTTGTTATTGTCAGCCCTCTCAACGGCTTGTTTACTTTTATGTCTATGACAAGCGGCTACTCTAAAAAGTCCAAGAACATTTACGCCAAGAAGTCCGTCTTTTTGGCGGCTGCCCTCTCCATTTTCTTTGCCGCCGCCGGATTATTTATTCTCCAGCTGTTCAATATCAGCATTGACGCTCTTCGAATTGCCGGCGGCCTGATTTTGATTACTGTCGGTTTTAACATGATGACGGCAAAAGTCAATCCAATCGTCTCACAAACAGAAATCTCAGAATCCACCGATAAAGATTTCTGGATATTCCCAATCGCAATCCCGCTTCTCTGCGGCCCGGGTACAATTTCCACAGTTATCGTTTTATCGGGCCTCGCCTCAACGCTTGCGAGTATGGCAGCCATGATTGCGGCGATTGCCGCCGTTTACGCAATCTCCTACATCATGTTCCGTTCATCTGAAATAATCAGCCGCTACATCAGTTATACCGGCATGCTTGTCATCACGCGTTTGCTGGGATTGCTTCTGACAGCGATCGCCGTCGGTATGGTTATGAACGGTCTTCATAACTATCTCCTTGAACTGCTTCAGGCTTTCTTTACGCCACTTGCCGATATCGTTTGAATATTTAGGGATGAGGCTGTTAGAAATACGATTGTTTGAAATACGGTTGTTTGAAATACGGTTGTTTGAAAAACAAGTCGGTTTGAAAAATTATGAAAAAAGAAACGCTTTCCATTATGGTTTGCCCCGTCTGCCGGGGGACGCTTGCCGCAAAGCCCAAAGAGGAGACGGATTTTGAAATCATTTCCGGTAATCTTTATTGTTCGGCTTGTGACATTTATTATCCGATTGAAGACAAAATCGCGAACATGCTGCCGCCGGAACTTCGGGATGAGTTCTGACGGTTATCACGTGTTTTTTGATATTTTTTGTGATGTCGGTTTTGATATTTTTTGTGATGTCGGTTTTGATATTTTTTGAGACATCGGTTTTTGACATTTTTTGAGATATCGGCTTATCTTTTCTCTTCATTTTCGTTTCTTTTCAAATGTGCTGATGAATAATTTTATTAACACATAAAGTTATAATAAGGCTCAATTCTAAAATTAAGCCATTTTCGTATATTTCACATACATTTTACATATATTTCATCCATATTTCACACATATTTCACACATGACGGTTTCGGAGGGATTTAATGAAAGAAGTTCTTCAAGACATTTACATCGGCCGCACGTCTTTAGATTCGATCGAGTTCAAATACGACACCATCGAGGTGCCGCTTCATAAAGGCGAGGGCCGCGAATTCCAAATTTTTGTCAAGAACTTTGCATCGCCGACGCATATTACGTTTTTGCCCGATGACTCTATTCGCGATTATTTAATTTTGGTGCCGAGCAAGCACCGCATTCAAAACAACGAGTATATCAAAATCGTTATCCGCATTCCTTATAATTCGTCTTCCGCCACCGAAGGCATGTTCTATGTGGTGACGGGCTACGGCGCTCAAAAGAAAGGATTTAAATTATCCGTCGGCGCCGATTTGTCCCGCAAATCAACGCTCTCGGCAGGCGGCGACTTGTCCGGTCTTCGCTTGACCGACAATCCCGCCGGCGATGTTTACAAATCGGAAGGGCCAATCACAAGCGCCGATTCCGGAAGAGCGCAGCTTGTTTACGATGACGAAGAGGATGAAACGAAAAAGAAAGCCAAGCCCGCGTTCGGCATTAAAAACGGCTGGGAATCCAAAGCCGGTAAACCCAAGCCGCAGTCTTCGCCTCCCAAATCCGATAAATACGGCGCCGAGAAAAAGGCACCGTCGCTTCCGATTATCGAAAGAGTGACGATTTTCGTTTCTCTTGTATTGATTGTGCTGCTGCTGGCGCTGTTTGTCTTCATCCAATTCGCCGAACTGGAAGCTGTTTTCCCGTTCGATCAAACCTTCCTGCTGGCGCTGATCGCGGTTGGTTTTATTATCTTCCTCGTTTTGCTCCTGTCCTTGTTCTTAAGGCGCATGGATGTGTGAAGGCGCTCGGGTGAGCGAAATACAGTTGTTTTTCTGTATTTCCCATCATTGAATAATTAAAAGAATCCGGTCAAAAGCCGTTTTCTTTTTATTCTATTTTTTTATCCTATCTTTTTTTCCTATCTTTTTATCCTATTTTTATTCCAATCCGTTTTTATTCCAATCCGTTTTTATTCCAATCCGTTTTTTTATTCCAATCCGTTTTCTTTTTATTCTATTACGTTTTCTTTTTATTCTATCCTCTCTTTCATACGAAGAGGTTTGTTTATCTTTGAATTTTCACCGATTCCGCGTTTTTGTATGCGGTGTCTCGGGTTGGTTTGGTTTTATGACCGGTACGGCATCAGTCAGTTCTTCAGCGGCAGTTCATTCGGCATCCGATAATGTTCCCTTACAGCTGACGCCCTCTCAAAAAAAGATGGTTCTCATAGGGATCTCTTTGGCGTCTTTTATGACGCCGTTTGGTATGTCTATGCTGAATCTGTCTCTTCCCGCAATCGGTGTCGAGTTCGGCGTGAGCGCCCACGCGCTGGGGTGGGTGTCAACGGTTTACCTTTTCTCTTCTGTTCTTTTTTTGGTGCCGATGGCGCGCCTTGCCGACTTGGTCGGCCGTAAAAAGATATTTTTAATCGGCATGACCATCGCGGCCGTTTCGGCTATTTTGGCGCCGTTTTCTCCTTCATTCGGAATTCTTATCCTGCTGCGCGCCTGTGACGGTTTGGCAATGGCTTGTGTTTTTGGCACGTCTCTGCCGATTCTCAGTTCCATTTATCCGCCTTCTCAAAGAGGCTCCGTTTTTGGCATCAACGTCGCCGTCGTTTATCTCGGTTCATCGCTGGGGCCTGTCGCCGGCGGTTTCATGACGGCCAATTTCGGCTGGCGAAGTGTTTTTGTTCTGCTTATTCCGCTGGCTGTTCTCGGCACACTGATCGTTTACAAATATTTGAAAACGGAATACATTGAAGGCAAAGGAGAAACTTTCGATTACAAAGGCGCTCTTTTGTATATGATTACGATTTTCTTCTTGCTTTTCGGGCTCAGCAATCTGCCCGCGACGTGGGCGTTTGGCAGCGTGGCGCTCGGATTGATTTCTCTTCCGATTTTCATTCATTACGTTAAGAATCAGGAGTTTCCGGTGATGCGGATTCGCCTGTTCTTCACGAACAAGCACTTTGCCCGTTCCAATTTTGCCGCTTTTTTGAATTACGCCGGCACTTACGCCGTTGTCTTTTTCCTCAGTCTTTACCTGCAGCGCGTCTTGCATTATCCGTCCGATATGGCAGGATTGATCTTATTGGCGCAGCCGGCTTTTCAGGCCGCATTTTCGCCGTTTATCGGCAAACTTTCTGACAAGATGGACAGCCGCTATTTATCCACATTCGGAATGCTGCTGCTTGCCGCCGGTCTTTTCCTGCTGTCAACGCTGACGGCGGAAACGCCGCTGTCTCACCTGATTTTTTATCAGGTTTTGCTCGGCATCGGTTTTGCCTTTTTCGCGTCTCCCAACACATCAACGATCATGAATTGCGTCGGGCGAAAAGACTACAGCAGCGCCAGCGCATCGCTTGCCGTGATGCGGCAAACGGGGATGGTCTTGTCCATGGCGATTGCGATGTGTTCGATATCCGTTTTCCTCGGCAGCACGGAAATGCTGCGCCCTGATACCGTTCCTCTCTTCTTGCAGGCGATACGAACGACGTTTTACATCAGTACATGTCTTTGTCTTGCCGGCGCCGTTTTATCCTATTTGAGAGGGCCGACAACGCGCGAAGACAAAGATTGTGAAATCTTATAAATACAAAAACCCCGTTTTGTCAAAGCATGATACAACATATTGTTTTGTGGAAGCTGAAAGCTGAAGCTGAAGGAAAGACTGCCGGTGAAAACGCCGTTCTCATCAAAGAGAAATTAGAAGGGCTTTACGGTCTGATTCCCGAAATCAAAAGCATTCGCGTGGAACTGAACTCCTTGAAAATCGAAGGCAACGACGACGTCGTTTTAATTGCCGATTTTGAATCGGAAGACGCGCTGTACGCCTATCAGAAAAATCCGCTTCACGCGGAGGTTGCCGCGTTTGTCAAAAAAGTCAATAACGGAAGGACTGCCATTGATTTTGAATATTAATTTCGTTAATCGTAATTTCATCAATCGTTAATTTCGTTTATCGTTAATTTCGTTTATCGTTAATTTCGTTAATCGTTAATTTCTTTATTTTTTTTCATTTCTATTACCATGCAAAACTTATCGAATAAGAGTGACTTTATGACAGAAAATCAGAAAAATGCCGGCAAAAATGACGCCGGAAAGGAAGCGGGAAAGGAAGCCGTTCTGCCTCCAAAATCGGAGTTCAGCGAATGGTTCAATACGATTCTTGATATCGGCTGTGTCATGGATGTCCGCTATCCCGTGAAGGGCCTTTACGTTTGGCACCCCTTTGGTTTCGGTATCCGAAAACGCGTTTACAATATCATCCGCGACGTGATGGACAATTCGGGACACGAAGAAACGCTTTTCCCGCTGCTTATCCCCGAAACCGAGTTCATGAAAGAGGCTGACCACATCAAAGGTTTTGAAGACGAAGTCTTTTGGGTCACGCACGGCGGCGTTACGCCTCTTGATATCCGGCTGGCGCTGCGCCCGACCAGCGAGACGGCTATCTATCCGATGTATAAGCTATGGATTCGCTCCCACGCCGACATGCCGCTGAAACTGTATCAGGTGGTCAACACGTTCCGCCATGAAACGAAACACACCCGCCCGCTGATTCGCTTGCGCGAAATCACGTCATTTAAGGAAGCGCATACCGTTCACGCCACGTGGGAGGACGCTGAAAAACAGGTGGACGAAGCTGTCGGCTTGTACGCGGACATTTACCGCCGCCTCTCTGTTCCGTTCCTCATTTCCAAACGCCCCGACTGGGATAAGTTCCCCGGCGGCGACTATACGATTGCGCTTGACACGATTATGCCTGACGGCAAGACGCTTCAAATCGGCACCGCTCACCACTTGGGAACGAACTTCGCGAAAACCTATGACATTATGTACGAAAACGCCGACGGCGCTCAGGAATACGCCAACCAGACCTGTTACGGTATTTCCGAGCGGTCGATTGCCGCCGTTATTTCCGCTCACGGCGACGACAAAGGATTGGTTTTGCCGCCCGCGGTCGCGCCTGTCCAAATTGTCGTCATTCCCGTTTTATTCAAAGACACAACAGAGGCCGTTATGGCCGCCTGTGAAAATGTCGTTTCCGTTTTAAAAGCGCAGGGCCTTCGCGTTGAAATGGATGCAAGCGACCTTCGCCCCGGCGCGAAATATTACAAATGGGAGCTGAAAGGCAGCTGCCTGCGTATTGAAATCGGCCCGAGGGATTTAGAAAAGAATTCAGCCGTTTTGGTCCGCCGCGACAAAGGCGAGAAACAATTCGTTTCGCTCAACGGCATCGAAGAAACCGTTTTGTCCGAGTTAAAGCAAATGGGCGACGACCTTTACAACAAAGCCGAAGAAAAGATGAAAGCCATGATCACGCCTTGCGAAACGCTGGCGGAAGTGACGGCAATCATCGGAAGCGGAAAAGGCGTTGCCGAAATTTCGTGGTGCGGCAGCGACGCGTGCGGCATGAAGATCGAAGAAGAGACGAATGCCGGCATTCTCGGAACGCCATACGCGGAAACAGCTGTCAGAACAGGCAAATGCCCTGTTTGCGGCAGTGAATCCGAGAAAAAAATTTGCATCGCCAAGATGTACTGAGCCGCCGGCGTCAACAGAGTGTTTCAACAAGGCGCATTTAGCAAGCTGTTTCAATAAGCTGTTTCAATAAGCTGTTTCAATAAGCTGTTTCAACAAGGCGTTTTAACAAAGCGTTTTAACAAGGCGTTTCAACAAGGCGTTTCAACAAGGCGTTTTAACAAAGCGTTTTAACAAGGCGTTTTAACAAGGCGTATTCACAGGGCGTTTTTAAGACGCCCTCTGTCTTTTTTATTTTTTCAGATACGATTGATTGATATATTACGAATTCAATTTATAAATCCAATTAATAAATTCAATTAATATTATGCCGATGCGCCGGTTTATTTCTTTATCGGCAGCCGCCGGCTTCTTTATAAATTTATTGACTCTTGAGGGGATATTTTGAAAAATTCAGTAAAATTATTGATATTCATCGGCTTGATTTTGGCGGTCGCGCTGTCGGGCTGTCTCGGCGGCAATACAACGGCCGGCAACAATACAACCGACGGCAACAACACAACGGATGGCAACAATACAACCGACGGTAATAATACAGAGGACCCGAGCGTCTTGCATTTCTTCAAAAACGCGACGCTTTCCGGTAACAACACTGTTTTGAACTTTGAATTCACGACACACTCGGCATCCGTCGGCTGCAATTGGACGGTGACGGAAAACCGGACGGGCATTTTGAATGAAACTTCGAGCGGTGCCATTACACCATATACGCTTGACGCTTTCGGCACTCAGTATTGGTTCTTTGAAGGAAACCAAGCCGGCATTGTTGCGCTGAACTTCATTTACGTTGCAAGTTTTGATGACGGCGCTGCCGTTGAAAATATGACTTATGTCATTGAAGTCAAAGATGACAAGTCCATGGCGATTCTTTCCGTGTCTTCTCCAAAAGAAAGCCTCTCTCCGCTTCCCAAAAACACCGTTCTTGAAAACAACGGCTCAGTTTTGAAAATCGAGTTCGGGTCAAATCCGACAACGGGCTATGACTGGACGGTCAGCGACGCGCCCGCGGGCATCTTGAACATGACAAAGAATGATTTCAACGCGCCGGCAATCGGTTTAATCGGCGCCCCCGGGACGCGCACCTTTGAATTCAAAGGACAGGAAGCGGGGTCAGCAAACGTGACATTCGGTTATTTGAGAACATTTGAAGCCGGCAGCACCACCGAAACTGCCGTTTACGGCGTTCGTGTCCATGACAATATGACTCTTGAAATTGTCAGCGTCAGCTATGACATCTTTCATTTCGGGCCGGTCATTGAATATGACTGAATAAATGGATAAAGCGGTGTTTTTCGGGGCCGGCCGTTTAAAACAGGCCGGATTTCCCAAAGCCGCTTCATTCTGAAACCGTGTCATTTTGAAGCCGTTTCATTCTGAAAACGCGTTATTCTGAAACTGTGTCATTTGACCCTCAATCATTCTAACCTCTGTCCTTCTGCCCTCTGTCTTTCTGCCCTCTGTCCTTCTGCCCCTCTGTCACTCTGAATCTCTATCCTTCTGCCCTTTCTCCTTCCGAAAAGCAATCGGCTGAATCAAAGCGAAGTTTTAAATCTCGGAACCGTGGATAATGTTACTGCTGACTGTCAAATGAGAATTATTGTGAATATTTCGCGGGCAACCGCCGGATATTCGACCGGGAGCGGCGCCGCGGGCCAAGAAGGGCAAAGAACGCCGGCATGCAAGACACGATGTCCCTTGCTTTTTTATGTCATTATAATTTAAATCGGAGGAGTATACTATGGATAAAATTCAATCTCAAATTAAAGACACGATTATTTATTTCAGGGGCGCCGAGCTGACGCATTCGGCAAAAGCGAGTTTACTGAAAGGGACCAATGAAATACAGGTCGGCGGTTTAAGCCCGCATATCGACCAAAACACTCTTAAAATTAAAACGGCGAACGGCGTCATTGTTTCGTCTTTTGAGTTTTCCGTTGATTATTTGGCAGAAAATGCGCTGAGCGGAGAAGCTCAAAAATTGAAGGATGAAATCAATGAAAAGCAAAAGGATTTGAGCCGGCTTTATACACAAATCAGCATCCATCAAAACATGCTTTCTTTTTTGCAGAACAGTATTGATCAAAAGGTTTTCAAAAAATCCGGCGTCTTTGTCGATGAGCTGATGCAGACGATGGATTACTACAAATCCAAAGCCTGCGAACTCGAAGAAATATTGTTTACCGACCGCGAAAAAGCGGACAAGATGAATGACATGATTCGTGACCTGTCCGCTCAGTTTGACCAAAAGTCGCTGAAAAATAACAAGACATCGGGCCTTTTGAGATTGTCCCTCTCCTCCCCCGCCGACAACGAATGTGATTTGGAAATCACTTATTTTACGAACAATGCCGGCTGGTACCCGTACCACGACATCGTTGCCGATGCCGACAAACCCGTTCAAATCACTTCCAAAGCCAAAGTGCGTCAGGTGACGGGCATTGATTGGGAAAAAGTCAAAGTGACGTTATCAACCGCCGCCCCGAGCGCGGGAAAAGCTGCGCCGCTCTTCAGCGCGTGGTTTTTGCGTTATACCGAGCCGGTCCCCGAGTATTTGTCCGCGTCGGCGCCGCTGTCGCTGAAGCGAAAATCGCCGGCCATGCCGATTGCTCAAAATACTTATTCTTACGAAGAGATGAGCCAATGCGTTGCTTGTCCCGAAGAAACCGCTGACTTCCTGCCGTCCGCGCCGGCTGCGCCGCTTTATATCATTGACGGTGTTGTCGCCAACGCTTCTTATTACGCTTCGCTTGATCAGTCTATGATTAAAAACGTCGAATTCATAGACGCGTCTTCCGCTGTTTATACATATGGCCCCGAAGCTTCCGGCGGCGTCTACGTCGTTGCGCTGAAGAGCGGCATGGGTGATTTCATCAAACAATCAGAAGATATGCTGAACATTTCTTTTGAAATCGACTTGCCTTATTCGATTCCCGGAAACGGCAAAGAGCAAATCATTGAGCTTAAAAAACAGGAAGTACCGGCTGAATTTAAGTATTACTGCGCCCCGCAGATGGACCACGAAACCTATCTGCTCGCGGACATCGCGAATTGGGAAAAGCTGAACCTGCTCAGCGGCAATGCCAACGTGACATACGGCGGGACTTTTATCGGCGAAACGTACATCGACGCGCAGTCCGCTCAAAAAATCCTTTCGCTGACGCTTGGAACGGACCGCCGCGTCTCTGTCAAGCGCGAGAAGATGAAGGAGTACAGCAGCAGCGGCTTTTTGGGCGGCGATGTCAAACAAGAATTCGCTTACCGGATGACCGTGAAGAACAATCAAAACCGCAAAATCAAAATGATCTTAAAAGACCGCTACCCGATTTCAACATACAAAGAAGTCGCGGTCGAGCTGTCAAAAGACACAACCGCCCCGTCTTTCAATAACGAGGATGTCGGCGTCTTGGCGTGGGAATTTGAAATGCAGCCGGGAGACTCCCAAGTTTTCAAAACGGTTTACACCATCAAATACCCCAAAGGCAAAGAATTGAACTTGTAAGCGGAAAACAGAATAAGGAAGATAAGGACGAATCGGACGAATCGGACTTATAAAACAGAATAAGGTAGAATCGGACTTATAAAACAGAATAAGGATGAATCGGGCTTATAAAACAGAATAAGGATGAATCGGGCTTATAAAACAGAATAAGGTAGAATCGGACTTATAATACAGAATAAGGATGAATCTGGATTATAAAATTGAATAAGATAGAATCGGACTTATAAAACAAAACAGAATAAGGATGAATCGGGCTTATAAAACAGAATAAGGTAGAATCGGACTTATAATACAGAATAAGGATGAATCCGGCTTATAAAATTGAATAAGATAGAATCGGACTTATAAAACAAAACAGGATTAGAACGGTTCGGATTTATAAAAAAAGGCAAAGAAATTCTTTGCCTTTCTTTTTTTAAAATATTAAAAACCGAATGCGCGGTCAATTAAGTTTTCATCCGCCCAGTTTTTGAAGCTCTCGTTTGCGTCTTCAATACGGATTTTTAAAATCACCGGCGCTTCGTAGGTATGCTTTTTCAAAATGGTTTCTTTGATTTCTTCCCACTTATCCTCTCGCGTCTTAAAAAGGGCTCTGTACTCCTTTTCTTTGTATATTTCTCCTTTCCAAATATAGATTGCTTTGTGCTTTCGGATGTTTGCGCACACAATCTATTTATTTTCGATCAGGAATTCCGCGATCAGCTCTGCTTCTTTTTTTGTCGGGAAGACGGCATAAACCAAAATGTAATCATTGTTTTCGTTTGTCATAATTCCTCTTCCCCATTGTCGATTGTTCGTTTTGTGCGTTTTTTGCGCGTTTTTAACAGACGCGCGGAATCGGGTCCCCCGTCGGCACATCCACATAACGGGTACTGCCAAGAGCGGAAACCAATATCACTTTGCCGGGTTTTTCGTCGACAACCTCACCGATGACGGCGGCGTCTCTTCCGTAGGAATGCTGTTTAAGCAGTCCTAAAACATATTCAGCACAATCATGATGTACGCCTATAATTGCTTTTCCCTCGTTGGCAATTTCAAGCGGGTCCAAACCCAGCATTTCACATGAGACGTGAACTGTTTCGCGAATCGGAAGCTTTTCCTCATAGACTCGAATACAAACTTTGCTTTTCTGCGCCATCTCATTCAAAGCATCGGCAACGCCGCCGCGGGTCGGGTCTTTCATAGCCGTCACAGCCCGTTTCCCGTCTGCCGTCTTAACGTCAAGAATCGGTTCAATCATTTTCCAAAGAGGCGCCGTGTCGGATTCTAAATCAGAGTTAAACTCAAATCCTTCGCGTTTGGTCAAAAGCGCCATGCCGTGGTCGGCAATGAAGCCTGACACGATTATTTTATCGCCGGCGCGAAGGCCGCAGTCCCGAACGGGCGCATCACAGATACCGATTGCGGCAATATTGATGATAATTGAGTCTAACGCCGTTCCTTCAATGGTTTTTGTGTCTCCCGTAATCAGCGGAACGCCGATTTCATTGAGCGCGGCATCCATCGACTGAACAATTTTTTCCAAATCAGTAATACTGAACCCTTCCGGGATAATCATGCCGCTGCTGACGGCAAGGGGCTTGGCGCCCATGACGGCTAAATCATTCACAGCGCCGCAGACGGCCACCTTTCCGATGTCACCGCCCGGGAAAAAAATCGGTTTAACGACATGGCTGTCGGTTGTCATAACAAGCTCGGCGTTTGGATTGTCAGACAAAAACGAGCGGTCCAGCGCAATTGTCGCCCCGTCATCCAAAGATTCCAAACCGACAGTCCCCGCTTTCGTGTTTGTCAAATTCTTTAAAATGATTTCTCCGATCAAAGACTGCATGAGCTGCCCGCCGGCGCCGTGCTCCATTGAAATTCTGTTCTCTTTTGCCATTTTCTTCCTTCCGGTATTCTTTAATTGTTTGCTTCAATCGGTTTTCAATCGTTTTTTCAATCGGTTTTCAATCGTTTTTTCAATCGGTTTTCAATGTTTCTTCAATTCGGTTTTTCAATCGTTTTTTCAATCGGTTTTCAATCGCTTCTTAACCGGTTACCTTTTGCCGGCCTTCTTTTCAAGCATTGCGTTTTCAATCGCCGTCACCCATTCTTTGACGGTTTCTTCCCGTCTCTTTGAGGTCAGCAGAACTGGGATTTTCGGGTTCAGCGATTTGACGTCGCGAACCATCGTGTCAGGATTCACATCAACGGCTTCTGCAATGTCGATTTTGTTGATAACGGCCAAATCGGATGTTTTGAAAATGACGGGGTGTTTTAAAACGATGTCATCGCCTTCGCTGACACTGACAACGACGATTTTCATGTCTTCGCCCAAATCAAAATCGGTGGGGCAAATCAGGTTGCCGACGTTTTCGATGAATAAGACATCATAGCTGTTCAAATCATTCTTTTTGAGCAGGTCGCTGACGATATGCGCGTCCAGATGGCATTCTTTTCCCGTGTTGGCGGGAATGGTTAAGACGCCGAGTTTAAGGAAGCGGGCGGCATCCATATCCGCAATCACATCGCCGGCAATGACAGCGACTTTGTATTTTGAGCCGAGCGCTTTGATGGCTTCTTCAATCAGAGTCGTTTTGCCCGAGCCGATCGCGCCCATGATATTAACGGAAAAAACGCCTTCCTTTTTCAATTTCTCTCTGTTTTTGTCGGCCAGCTTTCTGTTTTCCTTAAAAACATCATGACCGATGTTAATGATGTGCCCTTCCGCTAACAATATATTCCACATTTCTTTGTCTTCCTGTTGTTTTTTTATTTTGTTTCTGTTTAAAGTTTGATTATTATAATTTCGTTTATGATTTTCCTGCATTTCAGTCTATGTCAATGGATTCGATTGCCGGTTTCGTTCCGCCGGCCATTTCAGTCTATGTCAATGGATTCGACCGACAGTTCCGTTCCGCCGGCCATTTCGGCATTTTTGCCGCAAAGCGGGCATTTTAAAGAGATTATGTATTCCAAAATGTCCAATCCGTCATCGGTTTCATCGGGTTTTCCGGCATAACCGCAGTCACATTTGATTTCGGGGTCGACGGCTTCAAAAGAATATTGCGCGTTTTCGGCAATTGTTCCATCTGCGATTGATTTTAAACAAAATTCCAGCTGTGTCGGGTTGACATGCGCGGCTTTGCCGACCTTGACATTGATGTGATTGACAACGGACGCGTTATTTTCTTCAGCTGCCGTCAAAACGCTGTCCATCAAACCGATGGCCAATGAATATTCGTGCATTTGTTTTCCCTCTTCCCCTTTCGTTCTTCCCTTTTCGGTCTTCCTGTTCGGTCTTCCTTTTTCAGTCTTCCCTTTTCAGTCTTCCCGTCTCGGTTTTCCTTTTCGGTCTTTCCTTTTCGTTCTTCCCTTTTCAGTCGCGGCAATACTTATACCAACTGTGGCACATGCCTTCGTCGCTGACCATGCAGGGGCCGACGGGATTTGCGGGCTTGCAGGTTTTTCCAAACATCGGGCAGTCGGCGGGCGTTGCTTTGCCGGTTAATATGGCGGCGCAAATGCAGTTTTTCTTCTTCTTGGCGCGGATTTCTCGGATTTTTTCAAGGGCGGGGGCGTACAATTCTTTGTATTTGATGCCGGCGTCGTATTCTTTGTATTTCTCTTTTAAAACCAAGCCGGAGCCGGGGATGATGCCCAGTCCTCTCCATTCAACGTCGGAGACGTCAAACACATCACTCATCATTTTTTGAGCAATCACGTTCCCTTCGGCTTTGACAGCGCGGACGTATGCGTTTTCGACAAAGGATGTTCCTTTTTTCAATTGGTCTGTAAGCATTTTGATACCGAGCAGAATGTCATACGATTCAAAACCGGCGACAGCGAACGGATATCCGGCTCTCGCGAAATCGTTGTAAGGCACGGTTCCCGTAATGACGGCGACATGACCGGGCGCGATAAAAGCGTCAACGTTAATATCCGAAACCAGAAGAGCAATCGCCGGAGGCGTCAGTTTTAATGATGTATAAATCGAAAAGTTGGGCGGGAAACCGCGCAAAACGGCGGCGGCCGTTGTCGGGATCGTTGTTTCAAAACCGATTGAGAAAAAGACGAATTCCTTTTCGGGATGCTCTTTCGCGATTTTGACGGCATCGTCAATGGAGTAAACCATACGGACATCGGCGCCTTCGGCGCGGGCATCGAATAAACTCTCTTCCGTTCCCGGGACACGAAGCATGTCACCAAATGTAATCACCGTCAATCCTTTTTTCGCCAACAGGATCGCCGTGTCGATGTCGTCATCAGGCGTCACGCAAACCGGACACCCCGGCCCGCTGAGAACTTCAATGCCTGCCGGAAGAAGACTGCGAATACCGTATTTCGCAATCGTTCGCTCGTGGGTGCCGCAGATATGCATAATGCGCGCGGGTTTCGGGTCGGCGGCAATGGCGGCCACCAATTTCTTCTGTATTTCCACCGGATTTTCTAAAAACGGGTCTGTTCGTGCCATAATTATCACTGTTTCCTGCTACTGCTTTTAATCACTGCTTTCATAACTGCTTCAAACCACTGCTTAACTGTTTAACTGTTCAAACCACAGCTTAACTGTTTAGCTGCTTCAAACCAATGCTTTCATCCCTGATTCTCGATTCGGGCTCTCTCTTCATCAAGAGCCTCATTCGCGGCGAGAAGCTCATCAAAAGCTTCGATTGTCAGTCGGGCTTCTTCTTCTGTTATGACCGATATCGCATAGCCGACATGGACAAGAACGTGGCTGCCGACAGTTATTTCAGATGCGCCGCCGAGCAGGTCTAAGTTGACTTCTCGAAAAACGCCGCCGAAGTCCACTTCCGCTTTGTTTTCCGAAATTATTTTTGATATTTTTCCCGGAATCGCAATACACATTTTTATTTCCCTCTTTTGAAATTTGATTATAGTATTATTTTAGTTGTTCATTTTAGTTTTTGTCTTTGATTATTTAATTTAATAATGTGTCGTTTCTTCCATTCTATAAATAAGCCTGTTGTTCATGTCTGAATTTGTTTTTAAAAAAATTACATTTTCTAAAAAACGACATATAGTTATTTCTCATTTAATTTTTGGCAGAAATCTCCATTTTCGGATTTGTGCGCTGCTTCGCATCGCCCAACTCCGAAAATGGAGGTCGGTTTATGTGGTTTTTTGTGTTTGTTTTTTGTGTTTGTTTTTTGTTTTCTGCTTGTGTTTTTCAAAAAATTACATTTTCAAAAAAAATTACAGATAGTTATTTCTCATTTAATTTTTGGCAGAAATCTCCATTTTCGTATTTGTGCGCTGCTTCGCATCGCCCAACTCCGAAAATGGAGGTCGGTTTATGTGGTTTTTTGTGTTTGTTTTTTGTGTTTGTTTTTTGTTCATTGTTTTTTGTTCATTGTTTTTTTGTTCATTGTTTTTTTGTTCATTGTTTTTTGTTTTGTTTTTTTGTTCATTGTTTTTTTGTTCATTGTTTTTTGTTTTGTTTTTTTGTTCATTGTTTTTTGTTTTGTTTTTTTGTTCATTGTTTTTTTATTCATCGTTTTTGTGTTAATCTTTTATTTTGAAATCTTTATTTATTTCGCCGGAATCATTTGGTAACTCTTAAAAATTATTCATTTTACCGATATATTTTTGCTGTTTTTCGGTTTAATCTCGCACGTTTTTTAATTACAAATGTGGAAAACGTATATATAGAGCATGTAGGATATAGTCAAAAGCTACTATCTTTATAGTGTTTACAGTAGAGGGTTTTCAAATGGCTAGTGAAAAATTGAATATGATTGAACAATTCAAGAACCTTGACATTCTCAAGGTCGACCGCCGTACTTTTCTAAAGGCGGTAGCTGCCCTTGGAGCAACCTCTTTTGTTTCAATTTACGGGAATCAGCTTGTAAAAGCGTTAGAATTTTCAGAAACAAAAGTTCTTTGGCTTCACGGTGCAGAATGTACAGGCTGCTCTGTATCCGCATTAAATGCGACCGCGCCCGATTTCGTTGACGCTCTCAGCGCCTTGAACATCAGCTTGGTTTTCCATGAAACGCTGTTGGCGCAGCAGGGTATTTTCGTTGACGGCAAGTTAGTCGGTACATCCGATTTAAACGCCGAAATCTTGCTTGAAGAGCTTGCCGAAGAAGGCGGCTACATTTTGGTTGTCGAAGGTTCTATCGGTAACGGTCCTGACGGAACCGGCAAAATTAACATGATTGGTAACCACACCTTCAAAGACATCTTTGCAAAGACGGCTAAAAAGGCTGACGCAATTATCGCGCTTGGTACCTGCGCTACATACGGCGGCATTACAATCACAGATTGCGCCACCAGAAAGTACTGTGACTTCATGGGCGTTAACCAAACCGAGAACAAAAAAGGCGGTATGATGCAAGTTCTCGGCCTTAACAAACCCGTTATCAACTTACCCGGATGTCCGATCCACCCCGACTGGTTCTTCTTGACCGTCGCGGCCGTTCTCCTCGGAAAGATTGACGTATCCGACCTCAAAGGCGTTTTGGATTCAATCGGCAGACCCAAAGTCTTTTACCCGCCGAATGCCACGCTTCACGACAACTGTCCGCGCCGCGGATTCTATGACCGCGGTGTCCTTGACAAGAGATTCGCTGAAGGCGGCTGTCTCTGGAAAATCGGCTGTAAAGCGCCGTACGTCCACTCAGACTGCGCGCTGCGTAAATGGAACAACGGTACGAGCATGTGTATGCAGGTCGGCGGTCCGTGTATCGCTTGTGTTGAGCCTATTTTCCCCAACGGCGCCATGCCCTTCTATGTTGAAACGGAAAGCGCGGGCGTCTTGTTCGGCGTTAACCTCGGCACAATCTCGGCTCTTGCGGTCGGCGCGGCTGTCGTTGCGGCCGGTGTGCATGCTGTTCGCAGAATTAACAAGGAGAAGTGATGAAAAATGGTTAAAGTTACAGTTGACCCCTTAACAAGAATTGAAGGCCACATGAAAGTCATGGCTGAAGTTGACGCCAATGGCATTATCACTTCCGCGCAGAGCGGCGGTATGCTTTTCCGCGGCTTTGAACGCATGCTCCAGGGCAAAGACCCCAGAGACGCGTCCCTTCACGTTGCCAGAATCTGCGGTGTCTGTCCGATTTCACACTCAATGACCGCGACAAACGCGCTTGACGACCTTTACGGCGTTGCCGAAAGCGTTCCTCAAAACGCGCTGGCCGTCAGAAACTTTATTCAGGCAAGCAACACCATTGCCAGCCACGCGACGCACATCTACATTTTATTCGGCCCCGACTTGGCCAACCCGAGATACAGAGACGTTTTGACCGGTCCCGAACTTAGTTTGGGCGCAACCGGCGAAGCCATTTGGAAAGAACTTCTCGGCAGATTCGCGCCGCTCAGCTACAAGATTGACGGCGTCCCCGTTCCGGTCGGCAGCGGCTACTTAAACGCTATCCCCGAAAAGAAGAGACTTCAAGAAGCAATCGCCCTCTTTGGCGGCAAAATGCCCCATCAGGCAGTTACCGTTGCCGGCGGCGTGACATGCGACCCCGGACTCGGTGAAATCACAAAAGCGGCGGCTCACTATTTGAAAGTCTTGGAATTCGTCCAAAATTACACGCTCGGCGTTCCGCTTGAAACATGGGTTCAGAACACGGCCTATGCAAAGTCACCCGACGCGGCCGTTAAATTCGTGACGGACCACTTGGCGAGTTTGGTCAGCAAGACAACAGACAACGACTTCTCCCGCGAAAACGGCTGGAAAGATGTTGAACTCTACGCGGCGTTTGGTTCCGAACTTATCGGTGAAAAGATCCTCGGCCTTCCGGCCAGTTTAAGACTTGACAAACTCGGCGGCTACACCGACCCTGACAAAATCTGCTTCCTCTCTTACGGCGCCTACTACAAACGCGGCCAAGACGGTTACACCCCCGAAAGCCCCACCGGTGAAAGATTCTTTTCATCAGGCGTCGTTTCCGGCGATTTGAAGTTTGAGGACTTGGACACCACCAAAATTACAGAAAGCATTCAGTGCGCCTTTTATGAGGACTCTGTGCCTTCCAGACACCCGTATGACGGTACAACCGTTCCGCTCGCCGACCACAACAAGATTGACTTGAACGCCGGTCCGACTGAGAAATACAGCTGGATGAAAGCGCCGCGCTACGACGGCATTGCCGCAGAAGTCGGCCCGCTGGCGCGTATGATTGTGGCTCAGGACCCGTTGGTGACAGGTATTGCTCAGGCTTACGCAAGCGCAGGTCTTTCCCCGGCAAACGTCTACACCAGAATGCTTGCCAGAATGCACGAAACGGCTATCCTCGCTTATGAAATTGTCAATTGGCTGACCGATATCGACCCGGCAAAGCCGTTCGCGACACCTCTTGACCTGAGAGCTGCCAGAAACCGTCAAGGTATCGGTATTTGGGAAGCGCCCCGCGGCGCGCTCGGTCACTGGATCAGCGGCGACGCCAAAGGCAAAGTCAAGAATTATCAAGCAATTGTTCCGAGTACTTGGAACTTGGGCCCGCGTGACGAAAACGGTCTCCCGTGTCCCGTTGAACAGGCTCTTGTCGGCAATGCCATCTCAGGCGTTGACAACATCGGCGGCGCGGATTTCTCCAATCCGATTGCCATCCTCCACGTCGGCCGTTCCTACGACCCGTGTATCGCCTGCTCCGTTCACACAATTGATGCAACAGGAAAGAATGCTCCGAGAAGTTATGATTTGTTGTGATGGGGGTTTTCTAAATGTCATCAAACGCACAGAAAACCAAAACCGTCGAACGCTACAACTGGCTTGAGCGCTGGACGCACACTTTCCACGCCATTGCGATGCTGGTCCTTATCTTTACCGGCCTTGTCATTTACTTCGGCTGGGACATTATGACATTCCATAATGCCCGGCTTTTGCATATGATTATGGTCCCGGTCTTGATTTTGACCAACTGGTGTTTGGTTCCGTACGGAATTCTTTCACACGGATGGCAGGAAGGCGGCATCAAAGGCATTGTCCGGCACTTCTACTACAGTTATATCTTCAACATGGAAGACTTCCGCCGTTTGAAGGGGATGATTCTCAACTTCTTCGGCAAGCAGGAAAAGTATCCCGCGTTTACGGTTTACAACCAAGCGACGGGCCACTACAAGACAAAACTTCACCCGATGTTTAAAATTTTCATCGTGGTTGAAGGTATGTGTATCTTCCTGATCTTCATTACCGGAATCGTTCTTTACAAGGTCGATTGGGCCTTTTTCGGTCTCCCGATCGCCTACTGGCTGACAACAATTTTCGGCTGGTTCTCACCGATTCTGAATATGAACGGTCTTCAATTCGCCCGCTGGCTGCACTTGGCTTTGACATACTTCTTTATCTTTGAATTGATTTGCCACGCTTTCATTTTGGAGTTTGACTCCAAGGTGTTCAAGTACTGGAAATCGATTTTCATCGACGGCAAAGAATATCTCGACAGCCCCGTTGTTGAAGTCATCAACGAAGAAGAACATCACTAACCATCGGAAAGAAAATTTCGGAAAACCCTCTTTTCCTTTTTTCTTTTCTTTTTTTCCTTTTTTTCTTTTTTCAATATTTAAATAGCGGCACGCCTCTTTTTTCACAGGTTTGAAAGAGAATTGACAGGGCAGTTGCCAAGTTGGCAGATTGCCAAGTGGATAGGATAGTTGCCAAGCTGGCAGGTGCCAAGCTGGCAGGTGCCAAGCGGGCAGGTGCCAAGTGGGCAGGTGCCAAGTGGGCAGATTGCCAATTGGACAGATTGCCAATTGGTCAGATTGCTAATTGGTCAGTTGCCAATTGGTCAGTTGCCAATTGGACAGATTGCCAATTGGACAGATTGCCAATTGGACAGATTGCCAATTGGACAGATTGCCAATTGACAGATTGCCAATTGGACAGATTGCCAATTGGTCTGTTGCCAATTGGTCTGTTGCCAAGTGGTCAGTTGCCAAGTGGGCAGGTACCAAGTGGGCAGGTGCCAAGTGGGCAGGTGCCAAGTGGACAGATTGCCAATTGGACAGTTGCCAAATGGTCAGTTGCCAATTGGTTAGTTGCCAATTGGACAGTTGCCAATTGGTCAGTTGCCAATTGGTCAGTTGTCAAATGGTCAGTTGCCAATTGGTCAGTTGCCAATTGGTCAGTTGCCAAACACAAAAACACCATAAGAAAGGCAGGATGCGTCAGCCACTCCGTTCAACAAGTCAGAATTTTTAATAAAAACAGATGAGCGCCAAAGGCGCTCACGAAAGCATCGGCGGTTTTTCCATGCGCCTCAAAAATTAAGGCAAAAGACAAAGGCAAAAGGAAAAATCCGCGTCTGCTGTTTTAATTTTAATAATCGTTAAGCATAGAATTGCTGACAGTTAAGCATAGAACTGCTGACAGTTATGCATAATTGCTGACAATTAAGCATAGAATTGCTGACAGTCATCAGGGCCCGCCTTTTTCAGCTCGGAAAGAGCGTTGTCGAAGTATTCCGCTTTCACATAGGTTTCATCTTCGATTATTGCGCGGTGCAGCGCCGTTTTTAAGACTTTATCCGTCAGGTCGCGGCCGGAAAGGCCGGCGGCTTCTCTTGAGAAACGCTTGACGTTGAACGCGGGGTCAACAGGGAGGGGGAATGTTTTCAAGTTCAAAGTCAGGATCTGTTCCACTTCTTCCGTGTCGGGCAGGACAAAGACGATTTCTTCTTCAAAGCGGCTTCTGACAGCGGGGTCAAGTGATTGGACGCGGTTGGTGGAACCGATTGTGCAAACGCCTTTTCGCTCGGACAAACCGTCCATTTCGGCAATCAGCGCGTTGACAATTTCCACGACGTCGCCGCGAAGTTCCTGAAACTTGCGGTCAAGCGCAATCGCGTCGATTTCGTCGATGAAAATGATACACGGCGCCAGCTCTTCGGCGCGGTCATATAAATCATGAATCTGGCGCGACCCTTCGCCGACATATTCGCCAATCAGCTGCGTCGCTTTGACGGGAATGAGCGGAACATCCGCTTTGCTTGCCAGCGCTTTTGCCAGCATTGTTTTGCCGGTGCCTGACGGGCCGTGGAATAAAACATTGCGCGGCGCCCATTTCCCGAACGCTTCGGGGTCATCCAAAAAGCGCTCGATGAGGCGGCACTTCTTTTTGGCGGCCTCTTGGCCGATGACATCGTCAAACGGGATGAGCGCTTTTTGCTGCTTTTCGGCGGATTCGGTTTTTGACGCCGACGGCGCAATCATCACTTTCGTTTCGGGACCGATGGCAAAACCTTCGGGGAAAACATAAACAACGCGGTAGGCAAATCCTTTGAACAGTTCGCGGTCAAAGAGATACATGCCTTCCCGAACTTCCCAGCCTTCCCACTGGTCACGGATGTAAGCTTCAAACAAATCCGTGTCATCAATGAACGGGTCATCGTCAATGAGCCCGATGAGCGGGTACCCTGCCGGTTTCAAAACGACCTCGCGGGCGAATTCGGTACCGGAACCTTCAAAATAGGGGTTATCATCAAAATTCATTTTTGAACTTGATTTTTGAGGGGCGCGCATTATATCAACTCATTACGTTTTTATGAGATAAAAAATTCACAAACGGTTCAGTGATTGGATCAACAACACTGTCAATCAATAGCGTTAATCAACAACGTTAATCAACAACGCTGTAATCAACAACGATGAGACCAATGATTTAATCAACAATGAACTCAACAATGAATTCAGCTGTGAAATATGAACATCAAGGGCTTATATTTTCATAAGGCTATTAAACTTATCCGAATAGAGTTATAAACCTAAAAAAATTATTTGAGAAATAATGACAAATGGGTTTTAAAATCTGAAATTGAAATGGACAAAAAGAAGCCTTTTTATTATATTCCCGCTTTCATTCACCGGGATTTCTCATCCAAACTAAAATGTTATTGAAACCGCAACGGAGTACATAAAAATGAAAAAGATGGATAACAAAACCCAAGTCATTGTCAGCATGATTGCGACAGCGATTTTCGGTTCGTTTTATTTTTATTTTACGCTCCCCGCTATAAATTACCAGTCGGTTGACTTCTACTTCTTTCTGATTACTTTGGTCGTCATTTATTTCGTTGTTCAAACGATGCTGAACATGAAAAATCTGGGCTTTCGAAAGACGGTGGACGAAAACGGACGGGTGGTTTTCACAACGGAGCGTGAGGACGATTATTCTAATGTTGAAAAAGACCCGTATTTGACCAAGGCCAAATTAAAAGAGAAGAAAATTCCGCTCTACATCGCGGGCGCTCTTTTGGCGATTGTTATTTTCGGCAGCGTGGCATCAAGCCCGATTTTCCACGCCGACGCTTATACCCGCTTGATTGATATCCAGCCGGGCAATTTTGAGGAAGACATTGATGAACTCTCCTTTGACCAAATCCCGTGGCTTGACCGTGCCTCCGCTCAGCGTCTCGGTGACAGGAAGATGGGTGAGCTCGCGGATATGGTATCGCAATTCGAAGTGTCAAGGGATTATGTACAGGTCAACTACAACGGGCGGCCTGTTCGAGTCACGCCGCTGCTTTACGGCGACATTTTCAAATGGTTCAACAATTATCAGGAAGGAATTCCGGCGTATATCACTATTGACATGGTGACGCAGGAAGCGCAGGTTGTCCGGATGGGCGAAGGAAACGGTATTAAGTATTCGCAATCCGAATTGTTCTTCAGAAAACTCGACCGCCACATCCGTTTCAACTACCCGACATACATGTTTGAAAGGCCGATTATGGAAATTGATGAAGACGGGCACCCGTATTGGATTTGCCCGAAAGTCGTCAAAAAGATCGGCATTTTCGGCGGCACCGATATCGACGGTATTGTTCTCGTTGACGCAGTGACCGGCGCTCATGCCTTTTATTCTCTCTCGGAAGTGCCGGAGTGGGTGGACAATGTTTACCGCGCCGAGCTTTTGATTCGTCAGTACGATTACTACGGCGCCTACGGCAGCGGGTTTTTGAACTCCATATTCGGCCAAAGGGGCGTTACGATGACAACGGACGGCTACAATTATTTGGCGATGAATGATGACGTTTACATGTATACCGGCATCACTTCCGTCGGCGGCGATGAGTCCAACGTCGGTTTCGTCTGGATTAACCAGCGCACCAAAGAGTCCAAATACTACCAAATCGCAGGCGCTCACGAGTATTCGGCAATGGCGTCGGCGGAAGGCGCGCTTCAGCACCTGAGATACATCGCGACATTCCCGCTGCTCTTAAACGTCCACGGACAGCCGACATACTTCATGGCGATGAAAGACAACTCCAACCTCGTTAAGCAATACGCGATGGTGAACGTGGAGCAGTACCAAATCGTCGGAACGGGAACATCCGTCCTCCTTTGTGAAGAGGATTACATCCGAAAATTGGATTCGCTGGGCATATCCGCCCCATCGGAAACCACGCAAATCACGGGAACTGTTGAAGATGTCAGAGTCGCTGTGATTGACGGCAATTCCCACTATTACGTCAAGCTCAGCGGCAACGCAATCTACTACGCCATATCCGCAGCAACTGACTCGCGTGTTGTCTTAATCAACGAAGGCGACTTTTTAGAATTGACGTATTTGAATTCGGAATCCCGAATCAAAGCTGTCCAATCTTTTGACTGGGCATAAAAAACAAAACCGTAAGACAAAGATCAAGGACAAAGCCGTTAAAGACAGAAATTCAAAGCCGAAATACCGGAATTGAAGAAATCTGTCTTGAACCGGATTGAAGAAATCTGTCTAAACCGAAATAAAAATCGCTGAACACGAACGCCGAATTTCGAAAAAAACCGAAATGGTTTTTCGGGAAAAACGGCGTTCCCTTTTTCTTATTTTTTCCTCGTTTGCAAGCGCTTGAAAAGTTTATTGATTTCCTTTTCGTTGCTTGAAAAGTTTATTGATTTCCTTTTCGTTGCTTGAATAGTTTATTGATTTCCTTTTCGTTGCTTGAAATGTTTATCAATTTCCTTCTCGTTGCTTGAAAAGTTTATTAATTTCCTTCTCGTTGCTTGAAAAGTTTATTAATTTCCTTTTCATATTATCTTAAATCCAAGATTACCAAGATTATCTGATATCAAAAAGGTTTGAATGGTATCCAAAAGACGGAGATTTCATGAAAATACTCATTGTTACCGGCCGGCTGGCGTTTGATAAGGTTTCAAAGGCTGTTTCCGGTTTTTCGGATGTTGATGTTTTAGAGTTGCCGGCAGCTACGGCTTCGCTTATTACGCCGAAAAAGTTAACGGCGGGGTTTATGTCATCGCCGCTTTCTAAAAACAAATACGGCGCCGTTTTGGTTTCGGGTTTGTCCAAATTTGATTTTTCGCGGGCGGAAGTTGTAATCGGCTGTCCCGTTTATTTGGGGCCCAAGCATGCCTCGGATTTGACATATGTTCTCCTTTCCGGCGTTTTCTCAAAAACGATACCCGCGTGCGAGCTGATTTTCATGGAAAAAGCGAAAAAGGCTCAAGAAACGCTGGCAAAAGCCGCCGAAAATGAAGCGCCCGCTTTTCACATCGGCACTCGAAACGCGCCCCGTCTCCCGGTGCCGGTTTCGATCGGCGGCGACACCCGAATGAAAGTTTTGGCTGAAATCGTTCAAGCCGAATCGCTCACCCTTTCGGAATTGGAAGCTGAAATCAACCATTTAATCGGCGAAGGCGCCGATATGATTGACTTGGGCTTTTCTCCCGACGCCGACGAAAAAGTTGTTTTTGATATCGTTTCTCACGCGAAATCCGTCTCTTTTGTTCCCGTCAGCGTTGATGCCGGCGAATTCCGGCAAATCATCGCGGGGATTTCGGCGGGCGCGGATTTGGTTTTGAGTTTAGACGGGAACAGCCTCTCAGAATTCAGCCGCCTTTTCAGTGAATTCAACGAATCCGGTAAATCTGTCGAATCCGGCAAAACCGTCGAATCCGGCAAAACCGTCAAATTCTGCAAATTCAGCGAATCCGGCGCTAATCCCTCTCTCGAAATTTCCGACCCGTCCGTTTTTTTAAAAAATACAGCGGTCGTTATCATTCCTGATTTATTTTCCGAGAAAAACAGACTTGAATCACTGGAAGCCAATATTGTTTCGGCTCGGGCTCTCGGCTTTTTGAAAATTATCGCGGATATCATTTTGGCGCCTCCCGGTTGCGGAATGACCTCTTCGATTTCCGATTATTTCGCTTTTCACAAAAAACATCCCGATATCCCGATTTTATTCGGCGCGGGCAACGTCACGGAATTGTTTGACGCCGATTCTGTGGGCATGAACGCACTTTTGGCAGCGCTTTCGAATGATTGCGGCGGCAGCATCCTCTTTACGCCGAACGCCGGCGACAAAGGCAAAGGCTCCGTTCGCGAATTGAGGACGGCCGCCGACATGATGCTTCTTTCAAACCTTTTGCGCTCTTCTCCCAAAGACTTGGGAACCGATTTACTGGTTCTGAAAGAAAAGAGGAAGCGGCCTGATTTCAATTTCTCTTTGATTTCCAAGGGCGGCGCGTTTGACTTTTTACATTTGAGAGATGAAGAGATAATAACGGGAGAAACAAATACGAGGGAGATAATAACGGGGGAAGTCATATCCGGAGAATCAAAAATAGGGGACGCAAAAGTGGAGGGAGTGTCGGCGCCTTGTCCCGCCTCATCCGCTGATATAACGCCCCTGCCTTCGTGTTTCGTTTTATCCGGTAAATTGAGCCCGTCTTTTAAGGCCGATACGAAATGGGGCTGGAAACCGGACAAGGCCGGCAATTTTATCATCGGCGTGACATCCGTTTCCCGTTTATCGGATGATTTCTCCGGTCTGCTGAGCCGTGATGAAATTGAGAAATTGAAATCGGCAGGCACGCCGGGTCAAAGAGTTATCGTTGCGGTCCATCCGAAAATGATTATCGTCGGAACAGATTCTGCCTTTATGCTTGAGACAGTTTTAGACAACGGTTTGATTTCAGAGTTGAGCCATGCCGGATATTTGGGCAGAGAACTTCAAAAAGCAGAGCTCGCCATCATTTTCGGGAGAAGTTATTCTCAGGATGATGTGTTTTAAACCAATGGCGGTCAAATCCGTTGAGTATTGAATAATATCTTTGAGATACCTTTGAGGTCTTTGTGATATCTTTGAGATACCTTTGAGGTCTTTGTGATATCATTGAGATACTTTGTGATATCATTGAGATACCTTTGAGATACCATTGAGATATCTTTGAGATATCTTTGAGATACCTTTGAGATACCATTGAGATACCTTGTGATATCATTGTGATATCTTTGAGATCTTTGTGATATCATTGAGATACCTTTGAGATACCTTTGAGATACCTTTGAGATACCATTGAGATACCTTTGAGATACCATTGAGATACCTTTGAGATACCTTCGTGATATCTTTGAGATATCTTCGAGACGGAAAATTCATGAGGTATCAAATTCCCCTCAAAATCGCTGTTTCGGGGGAGGATATTAATAATTTGAAAAATAATTGATAATCACTTGATAACTGCTTAATTGCTTAACTGCATAACTGCTATTAACCAAAATTGAAATAATGAAATAATGAAATAATGTAATACATCATTCATTTGACTTCTTTGTATTTTGATATTTTTCAGGTGACAGAATGAGAATTGACTACCAAGACAAGATGAAGATTTTCGGCGTTTTGGCCGAGCGGTATTTTACAGACAATCACTGGCGTTTTTATTCCGTCTCAAGGGACGCTGAAAAAATCCAAAAGATTTTAGATGATATCAACAGCCAGCACGCCGCTTATCCGAGCATTACCCGCGACTGGTATGTCCAAAACGGCGGCGCCCGCAATGTTCACTTGACCGATTCGTGGGATGAATTGAAAACCGTTGTCGGCTTCTTGAAAATTTCCGGCTGCTGTTTTGATTACTTCGTCGATACCGGCGAAATCAAAGCTTTCTGCGTTTTAAGCGGCACCAAGGAATTGGAGCCTGAAAGAATTGACATGATTTTAAAAGCGCAAGATGCCGGCATTCGCACCATCGTCTTTTTGGCGAATGTGCCGAATGAAATCGAAGCAGGCGTTCTTCAAATCAGAAAGAGCGAGTGCTGATTTATTTCATTTTTTATTGAAATAAGTTTCAGTGTTTTTCTCTTTTTCTCTTTTTCTGTTTTTTCTTTTTCTGTTTTTCCCTTTTCTGTTTTTTGTTTTCTGCTTGTGTTTTTCAAAAAAAATTACATTTTCAAAAAAATTACACTTTCAAAAAAATTACAGATTGTTATTTCTCGTTATTTTTTGGCAGAAATCTCCATTTTCGTATTTGTGCGCTGCTTCGCATCGCCCAACTCCGAAAATGGAGGTGGTTAATGTGGTTTTTTGTGTTTGATTTTCGGTTTCTCAATTCTTTTTTCGTTTCATTCCGGTAGAGTTCTGTTAGTTCTGTCAGTTCTGTTAGTTCTGTTTCAGCGCGATTACAACGCCGTTCATTTGTTTTCGCAATGATAACAGCCGTTTTCCCTTGATTTATGAATAATTTTTATATATGATTAGGCTATTCCTCATTCCATATTATCGTCTTGTTTCATATTCTGTGGTTTAAGAATTCGAGGGCGGTTTTATATTTCGGCATCGACTGTTCCGGACGCGGGAAGCGAGTTGCTGAGAGGTTATCATTATCATTTTTGTAAAATTGCTTAACTTATGTCAATGTCAATTTGCATTAATTTAACCTTTGAATATCGTTTCATTTAATTTCATTTAATTTCACTTAATTTCACTTAATTTCACTTAATTCGATAACGCTTATTCATATTCAACATATTCAACATAAAAATACGTAAACAATACGGGTACAAAGAGAGGTATACAATGGATTTGGGATACTTAATTTGGCTGGCGCCGATTTCCGGTGTTATCAGCCTTCTTTTCGCAGCCCTTTTGGCCAGAAAGGTTCTCAGCGAGGACAAAGGGTCAAAAGAGATGCAAGATATTGCGGCGGCCATTCAGGAAGGAGCGATGGCTTACTTGAACCGCCAATACAAAACAATCGCGGTTGTCGCGATTTTCTTGACAATATTAATTGTCGCGCTTTTGCCGAAAGAAGATTATTACAGCGTCAAAGTCGCTGTCGGCTTTGTTTTCGGCGCGCTTTCTTCGGCGGCTGCCGGCTACATCGGCATGAACGTGTCTGTTCGCGCCAATGTCAGAACGGCCGCTGCTGCTAAAAGAGGTCTCGAACACGCTTTAAACGTCGCTTTCCGCGGCGGCGCCGTGACGGGATTGGCTGTTGTCGGCCTTTCTATTATCGGTGTCAGTATGTTTTACATCCTTTACGGTGACGTTGACTTAGTCATCGGCTTTGGTTTCGGTGCCAGTTTGATCAGCCTGTTCGCCAGAGTTGGCGGCGGAATTTACACAAAAGCGGCTGACGTCGGCGCAGACATTGTCGGTAAAGTCGAAGCGGGCATTCCCGAAGACGACCCGAGAAACCCTGCCGTTATCGCTGACAACGTCGGTGACAACGTCGGTGACTGTGCCGGTATGGGCGCGGACTTGTTTGAAACTTACGCTGTGACTTTGCTTGCGTCAATGCTTCTTGGTTCACTCATTTTGACCACGATTCCCAATGCCATTCTCTACCCGCTGATGCTCGGCGCGGCGGCTATTTTCATTACCATCGTTTCTTTGTTCTTCGTCCGTCTCGGCAAGAGTAAGAATATCATGAACGCTTTGTACAAAGGCGTTGCCGCGGCTACCGTTATCAGCGCTGTCGTGTTCTTTTTCATCACCGAGTATTTGATTGGAGACTACAGGTTCTTCATCGCCGCTCTTGTCGGTATGACAATTACGGTTTTGATGGTCGTCTTTACGGAATATTACACGGCGACCAAATACCGCCCGGTGAAAGAAATCGCCGCCGCTTCCAAGACAGGCGCCGGTACCAACGTCATTTCCGGTTTGTCTTTCGGTTTTGAAAGCACGGCTCTTCCGGTTATCGCAATCGTTGCCGGTATTTTGATTTCCTTCTTCGCTGTCGGCGGCGCCGCTGACGCGACACTTGGCCTTTACGGTATCGCCATTGCGGCTGTCGCCATGCTTTCTACCACCGGTATGATTGTGGCTTTGGACTGCTACGGCCCGATTACGGACAACGCCGGCGGCATTTCTGAAATGTCTCACCAGCCCGAATCCGTCAGAGTTGTGACTGATGAGCTTGACGCTGTCGGAAACACGACAAAGGCTGTCACAAAAGGATATGCGATCGGCTCGGCCGCGCTTGGTGCGCTTGCGTTGTTCGCTGACTATAAGTTAAGAGTTGATTTGGGCGCGGGCGCGCTTTCCATTGACAACCCGCTCGTTTTGGTCGGTCTTTTGATCGGCGGTCTTTTGCCGTTCATCTTCTCGTCCGTCACAATGCGCGCTGTCAGCAAAGCCGCCATGAAAGTCGTTGACGAAGTTCGCCGCCAGTTCCGGGAAATCCCGGGTATTATGGACGGAACCGCTAAGCCCGAATACGGCAAATGTGTCGATATCGTGACAACCGCCGCTCTTCGCGAAATGGTTGTTCCGGGAATTCTCGCCATCATTGTTCCGATTTTCGTCGGTATCGTTTTCGGCGCCGAAGCCCTCGCCGGTCTTTTGATCGGTATCATTGTCGTCGGCCTGATGCTTGCCATGACGCTGAACAATGCCGGCGGCGCTTGGGATAACGGTAAAAAGTTAATCGAATCCGGTCTTTACGGCGGCAAAGGTTCTGAGGCTCACAAAGCGGCCGTTGTCGGCGACACCGTCGGCGACCCCGCCAAAGACACATCCGGCCCCGGCCTGAACGCTTTGATTAAAGTCGTTAACATGGTCGCCATCCTTTTCGCAACGCTTTTCATTAGCGGCGGATTGTTGGGCGGCCTTATCTAAAGAAAAAAAAATCGTGGCCTACGCTTTGCTCCGGTCACGATTTTTCCTTAAGGATTGGAGTCAGTTTGAGTTTTAGGGGTGCCTGCGGCACCCCGGATTGTCTCCGGGGGGACTTTCAGTCCCCTTTCTTTTTTTTATTTTGTTGCGATATGAATCGCCTTTTTTTTGGAATATTTTACAGGATAAAACGATTTTTTTTATTGTCAATTATTTGTCAAGTAATTGTCAAGTAATTGTCAAGTAATTGTCAAATAATTGTTAAACAATTGTTAAAATATGGTTGTTGTAAAATCTGTTATTTTATTATTGTTAAAATATAGTTATTGAAAATTTGCTCTTTTAGGACAAAATTACGATAATAAGTCCGTTCCTTTTTTAATTTAGAATATATAAAATAGGTCGAATTCTTTGGTTTTTAGAATATATTTTTAATTATATAGTGTGCTTTTGTTCTAAATTTGAGGGTTTTTGCTCATCAAATTTCAATGAATTGTATAAAATTAATTATTTCTCAAAAATCATATGGAATCGAAATGAATTTTATTTGAAATTTATTTTCACATAAATAAAGATTCGAATAATTTGCTCAAAAAATATAAATATCTTAAAGCAGATAGTTCGTTCATTATTCATCTATATTCTTATGAATATAATGTTATAATATCAAAAAAACGTTTTATTATGGGTATTTTATTATTAGGTTTTGATTGTGGTGGAATAAATTATGTATGGAACAGTTCCTTCTTTACTAGTTGTACAAAACAAGATCGCAAGCCCTGTTAAGAGATATATTTCCGGTTTAACGCAAAGAAACGGAAAAATATCGGGGCACAAAATTCTGACTCTTTTGGTCATTTCTGCTTTTCTATTTTCACTCGTCCCGGTCAGCCTTGTTGCTGCCGACGACTCGTCGCCCCCGTCCGACTCGGATTTTTATGGCTTTGATGACTTCAATGGCTTTGATGACTTCAATGGCTTTGATGACTTCAACGGCTTTAATGACTTCAACGGCTTTAATGACTTCAACGGCTTTAATGACTTCAATGGCTTTAATGACTTCAATAATTTCGATTCCCTCTTTTCTTCTTCAAATGATTTCAATTTCGACGACGAAAACGCGGGCGCCGGCGGAATCTCTCGTGAAGAAATGGATTGGATGGGCATGTCCGCTTTAGGCTCTTTTATGGGTATCATGCCGACGAGCGGCGATCCCTATGACCTGACACCTATCCTGAGAAGCATTACCATAAAGGACACGTCAGACGTTATTGTCTATCCTGTGACGCCTCAGTTACCGCTCATTTCCGGTAAAACGTATTTGGTGGAAATGACATTTACAGAGAACACAACCAGCATGCGCATGGCCGCCAACACAGATTATACTTATCAGATGCCGAGCGATATTACATTTCCCGGTACAACCACCGGATTCATTTCAAGCGCTAACAACTTAGAAGCTATCTCCTACTCGATTGCGCCATCAGGGTTGATTACTTTCAGGCTGAACTCTGAGTACAGAGCGGCGTATCCCATCGCGAGCTTTACAATGGAAATGCCGATTATTTTCGGCGGAGAATATGTTGACTTGCCGTTCCCCGGCGGAGATATACACATCGATCTTGAAACTATCCCGCTGGTGGTCAACAAAGCGGAAAGCTATGACAAAGCTACCAATACTGTCACATACACCATCACGACAACCGTCATGGACAACAACGTGAACATGAATGACATTATACTTCGTGATAGGCCTTATTCTACTCGAATTTCGGCTCCGACTGCCATACAGACAAATATCGGCAGCTTTTTGAAAGCTGACGGATTCGCCGCAACCTATAAAGTCAACAACGGCCCCTCCCAACCGGCGACGGTCACGTGGGCGGCAAACGACGCGAACTTTACTGTCAATTTCCCTTCGGGTACACTCAACAAGGGTGACACAATTACAGTTGAATATACGGTGAACATCACCAAACTTGTTAACCGCAATGCGCCAACTCCTGACAATTGGGCCACCTTGTCGTCAGCGCGCATGAACTATGCATTATTTCTGCACAATCACGCGTACGTCTACATCAACGACCCTGTCGCCGGAGAGAAGCTTTGTGACGACATGCATGTCTGGAGCCATCATCAAGAAACCTTCATCAGCAAGGATTTCGCGAATGTACCGGCCAACAACGCATCACAAACGATCTATACGAACTATGATATCACATGGATGACACTTATCGGCAACGGTAGAGACCCCCTAAGCGGAAGAACCATCACGGATACTTACGGGCAGGGCGTGACAGGGCTTATGGGCGCCCCCGGACAAGAATTGCTCGTGACACTCATGGATATAAACAGGAATCCGATTTCGGGTTACAACAACATTTCGGTCGCCCCGACGTCCAGTAGCGGATCCGGTTTTACGTACCTGATCCCAAGTCCCGCAACAACCGTGTATTATGTTGAGATGATATACCAAACATCTATCTCCAGCGATACAAATTGGATTTATTCAAACACGGCGGCAATCAACCTTCCGAATGATCCGGCCTTTACAGTAACAAAGAATAAAATTCCCAAGGGCCTCAGTATAACGCATGGAAACAGATTGTTGTCTTCAACACGCGAAATAGAATATACTGTTACATACAGGGTTCCCGGAGAGATGTACGGCAATAGTTTCAATCTGCGTACCAACAATATCCACATCCGATATCCGACGAGTGTTACCGGTACCACCACCACAACAACAACTTTTACGCCTCTTTATCTTCCGGCAACTTACGGAACAAATATCAAAGACTTTGAAATAAAAGCTCGAGTGGGAAGTAATCCTGAGGTTACGTTGCAGAATGGCGTAGATTACAACTATGCCAGCAATGTCGGAACCGTAGACCAATGGGATATCTTTTTCATTAACAGTTTCGGGATCGGCACAAACGCCGTAACCAGCTATTTCCCGTACAATGAGGATACGGTTCTCACGGTTACATATAAGATTCCGTTAGACACGATGATTGGGGGAGAGACTTTAGAACATTGGATAAAACAATCACTCTCCGCCTCAAATCTCGGACGCATTGGGGGCTATATCACCAGTTATGCCTATATTATGTATGGCGTCCCGCCAAGTCAATCACATGTCGGTTCAGGCCATATCGTACAATTTTATACTCTTCAAAAGTATGGTGCATGGTATGACAAAGGCAATGAATACGTTGATTACCGCGTCCGTTTGGATTTCCGTAATATGGAAGTGCGTAATCAAGCCTTGTTTACCGACACATTTGACCCCAGAATGTCGCTGGTGAATAATACTGTTTATCTGGTGACGCAGCCGAATCCCGATAATTTCCCAAGCAGTTACATTTACGGCAACACAGGCAGCAATGTCGTCACACTCTCCGGGTCTCAGATTACGACAACTCCTACGTCGTTCAGCGTCGATTTGACAAACATTGCAACTGAATTCCGTACCTATGAACTCGTCTACCGGATGAAAGTTAATGACGATTCCGGTTTAACTCTGGGCGAGTCTGAAATCGATAACACTGCCACGATCAGGCTCAACGGTCAAGACTACACAAACCACTACTCTATTGTATACGGCGTGAATCCCGCGCAAAAGTCACTGACGTTTGCCGGTAACACTGCTTCTGCGCTCATTTATATTAATCCGCAGGCTCTGACGCTTACTGTAGACGGGTCGGGCATATACGATGTTATCGATGATATGAGCCCGTCGCTTGTCTTCTATTTCAGTACTATACAATTGGATGCGGAAACGTCTCCCGGATCAGGCAATTGGGTCAGATTAACAGAGGACGTAGATTATACGCTCATCAAGCACAGCGAACAAAAAATTACATTGATGGTTCCTGACGGCAAATCGCTGAGGCTGACTTACAGAGCCTTGGTCAGAGGCGAGGTTGGGGAAAGGGTTGATTATTCTAACTCGATTTCGATTCGCGGCAATGACTTCCAAAGTCATGTCGCGGGCGACAGTATTATTCAAAGCATCGGCGGCGGCGCCGGCGGCGCGGGCCAGACCTCTTTTACGCTGAATAAGTTGGACGAAGATACGAATGCGTCGTTGAGCGGCGCGGAGTTCGTCCTTTATGCGGATTGGAATTACCCCGGCACGCATCCGACTGCACCTGCCGGTCTCGCTCAAAGCCGCACATTCGGTACCCGGACTTTCTACTACGTTGGTACCGGAACGACGGCGGCCGACGGCACCTACACTTTCTCCGGTTCCAACGGTATTATTCGAACACAAAGAGTCGTTTTCGCGCTTGTCGAATTGGCGGCGCCGGCGGGTTATGTGCTGCCCATAGGCGATGACGCCGTCACTTTCTTCAGTTTTGAATACATAAATACCACGCAGTTGGGAACCATCGGAAACCCCGCGCCCGAGAGAGTGCTTGACCAAGTGGCGGAGACTGTCGTTATTTATAACGAGATTGTGCCTGAGTATGACATCACTTATTATTTGGATGGCGGAACCAACGCGGTCGGCAATCCGAGTATTTACAGAGTAGATGACTTGCCAAAAGCCATCGGTAATCCCTCAAAGCCCGGATTTACTTTTGAGGGCTGGACAGTCCTTTATGACAGCGGTTTCACGCCCCCGAGCACACCTCAGACAGGTTACTCAATTCCTATCGGCGCTTACGGTAATTTGTCGCTGACGGCAAATTGGATCATGGATCCCACGACCGTCACAGTTAATATTGAATATTATCTTGCCGGCGCTACGCCGACTCGTCTTGCCGCTTATGACACGACTTTCACGACATGGGCCGGCGGTCTTGTTAACGTCTCTGACATCGTTGTTCCTGCAGGTTATGTTTTGACCACCACCGTCGCTCCGTTTGACCCGGGTCTTCCCGCACCCATTGCAGGGATTATTGCAAACCACAGCAGTACAGTGAAGGTATATTTGGATGAGAATCGAAGTGACAACGTTACGATCAACGTTGAATATTATCTTGCGGGGGCTACGCCGACTCGTCTTACTGCTTATGACAGGACTTTAGATGTTTGGGCCGGTTCTGAAGTGACTTCCGCTCAAGTACCCGTTCCTACCGGCTATGTCTTGAATTCGACACCGTATGACCCGACTTTGCCGAGGCTTGCGTCTTTGATTGCGACTGATAACAACAGCCTTTTGAAGGTTTACCTCGATGCAGATCCGACTGCAACCGTTACGATCAACATCGAATATTACCTCGCCGGCGCCACGCCGACTCATCTCAGCGCTTACGACCGTGCTTTAACAAACATTTGGGCCGGTTATACAGTGACGGCGACTGACGCGCCTGTCCCTGCCGGCTATATCTTGAACGCCACGCCGTATGACCCGACTTTGCCGAGGCTTGCGTCTGTGATTGCGGCTGATAATAACAGCCTTTTGAAGGTTTACCTCGATGAAGATTTAGCCGACACCGTTACGATCAACATCGAATATTACCTCGCCGGCGCCACGCCGACTCATCTTGACGCTTACGACCGTGCATTAACAAACATTTGGGCCGGTTATACAGTGACGGCGACTGACGCGCCTGTTCCTGCCGGCTATGTTTTGAATTCGACACCGTATGACCCGACTTTGCCGAGGCTTGC
>WRCE01000013.1 GCA_009784005.1 Candidatus Methanimicrococcus labiotermitis | reverse complement strand
GATTTGTCCCGTCAATGAACATTTGGACATTGCCGGCTTCGTCATTTTTTCGGATGTCGAGCTGACGGTTGCCTGCGCATCCGAATTGATCAAAAGATTGCCGGAACATGACGTTTTGCTGACCGCGGAATCCAAAGGCATTCCGCTGGCTTATGAAATGTCCCGCCAGTCCGGCAAAAAATACATTTTAGCCCGCAAAAGCAAGAAACTTTATATGCGCGACCCGGCGGCAATCAATGTCAAATCCATCACAACCGAAAAAGTCCAAACGCTTTATTTGGATATCGGCGACATGGAATATCTCAAAGATAAACGCGTTTTGCTGGTGGACGATGTTGTCAGCACGGGCGAATCCATGATTGCGCTGGAGGAATTATGCAAAAAAGCGGGGGGCATCGTTGCGGGCAAAGCGGCGATTCTGGCGGAAGGAGATGCCATCGGCCGCAAGGATTTGATTTATCTTCAAGAGCTGCCGCTCTTTTTTAAATAACGGATCGTTTTAAAATATCTGTTTAAATAGATTGAAAACAGATTGAAAACAGATTGAAAAGGATTGAAAAAAGAGTAAAAAAGGATTGATTTTGATCGGAATTAACTGATCAAAGATTCAATCCGTTTCATGTTTTGAATAATTCTTTCAAAGGACTCATTGAGATCCTGAGTCATTTTCTCAAGTTTGCTCTTTCTTTCTTTGAGGAAAGCGAGAGCGTCATCAACGTTTTTCTCGATGTTGGCACCGGAGCCGACGTTGACGATTACTTTTGAAAAGTCACGGATTTCAGCGTGAACAAAACAGCCGGAGCCGACGGGAATTACTGATTCGTAACCGCCGCTTGCCGCCGCTTCTTTGAGGGCGGTAATCGTGGAAATCGAGCTTTCACAGCCGGCCAAAGTGTTTCTGACCATCGCCATTTGCTCCTTGATTGACTCAACGGTTCGCTGGTATTCTTGATACTCCGCGACCATTTGGCGGGTTTCTTGTTCACTGATTGCCATAATCAGACCTCTGAAACAGCTTCAATGACAATGCAGCGTCTTTTCAGACCGTGTTTGCTTCCCATAATGGAAAGGATTTTTTCACGCGCATTCTTTTCATTTTCACTTTCAATTGTCTTGGTAAAATTTTCCCAGTAAAAGCCGGGTTTAAATTTTCCTGTAATTTCAAAGTTTGTCATTGTGTTCACCACTCTTATTGATTGTATTTGTTCTGATGATTGATAAATTTGAGAGTTGATAAATTCGGGGAATTCGGTAATCCCGCGAATTTACGGAATCTGTAATCTTTCGGATTTACGGAATTTGTCATCCCGCTGATTTGCGGAATCGTTAATCCTCGGATTTACTGGAATCCCAAAGCTGTCGAGATTCTGCCAAGCTCGTAACCGCTGGTTTCGCCGCCGGCCAAATAGCCTTTGGTGTTTGCCAAAATGCCGGAACCGACCATACGGGACCCGAAGTTGACGCTGCCGACAACCGGTTCAAAGCCGAAAAGCTTCTCTAAAACCGCTTTCTCTTCTTCTGTAATGCCGGGGCTGACCAAAAGTCCGTTATTGGTCACACAGCCGGCCATGCCGACCGTCTTAATGCCTGCGATTGTTCCTTTCATCACGTCGATTTTAAGTGTGTCGGTGATGAATTTTACGATATTGTCGGGGAGTTCGGGATGAACCAGACCGGCCGTATCGTTGGCAAGCAAAATGTTTCCGACGGCATTCAATTTCCCGGGAAGGCGGCGCACGGGTTTTCCGAGTTGTTTCTCAAGATCGTTTGTTCTCGCGCTTTCCGGAACCAGAAATCCGCTGGAGTTGCCTCGGCAGAGTGAACCGACCAAAGTGCTGTCATTGATGAAGCACTTGTGAACGGTCACGCCGAGCCTTTTCTCGATTTGCGGAATAACTTCGGCCCGCGTTCCGTGGGGAACCAAACAGATCTCTTCGGTACACGTGGAAAAAACCCCGATGACCGGCGTATCCATGACGTTTATTGTTTGCATAATATTCTCATTTTTTATTTATCAACGGCATCAGCGCGTTTACGAAAAAAATCAGGCTGCCAATTCAGCCTGCACTTCTCCGTCTGCGTATTTTGCCGCTCTCACGCGAATAAAGGACGGCGGCTTTTCACAGCCCCTTTCCCAAACGCGTTCATTGATTGATGTGTCGATTTTAATCATATCGGCTTCTGCTTTCATATGTCTCACAAGATAGGCTCTGATAATCGCCATTGCCTTGTTTGCCCTTTTCCATCTGGGGGCAACTTTCACGCCGCGGAGCGGGATGGTGTAGATTTGTTCTTTAACAATGTCTTCTGCCATTTTAATCACCTGATAATTTGTCAGCTTCAACATCCCGTTACTTCAAGCGCATGCTGGATCTTCTCCAGTGGCGTCTCTTGGGGTGAGATGTAACGTTTCTCTTGGTCTTGATGATGACCCAAACCGGAACGCGCGCGTTTTGGACGTGCGCCTTCGCGAGTCTTTTCTTCTGTCCTTTTAAGTTCTTACTCATTTCAAACACCTGATTTATGATTTGATAAAGTTGAATTTGAATTGTTCGTTTCCGTTTGTTAAACTGATTTTCTGAGCGCCTTTTCATGCCCGATTCTTGAAATCATACCTGATTTTTGTGTTCATGCCTGATTCTTGAAATCACGCGTGATTGCTTGTGTGATGCCGGGAAATGTTTTCGCGTTTCTTCTTCGCCGATTTCACGGCGCAAATATTCGCGAAGTTCGGCTTCGTAATCGCACTTCAAGATGGCGGCGCTTTCCTCTTCGGTGATGATGAGATTGGATTCAAGCATTTTGTTAATCGTGAGGCGGCCGAATCCCATTAAGGGACTGCAATACAGAATTTTGTGTTTGTCTTCAAAACTCTGAATTTCGGAATGCTCCAAGCGCGGAACGCGGTCATCGCGTCTCAGGCCGTCGGCAATCAGTTCGACTTCATCCTTTTTGGCAAGCAGCTCAAGCGCCCGGCGGTGGATGTAATTGATGGCTGCGTTTGGAAATCCATCCTTTTTGATGATTTCGGCCGCGTCTTCCAATATTTTCATGTCCGGTCGGAGTATTTCATGCGTAAAGCCCAACTCTTTGGCAATTTCGCTTGCTGTTTCGCCTGTCGGCAGGATGCCGAAGTGACAGGTCACAAGCTGAATTTCAAAGTACGGTTCAAGGAGAAGGGCTGACAGGGCACTGTCTTTCCCGCCGCTGAACAAAACATGAGCTTTCACAATTAACACGTCAGCTGATTACAAGTTATTAATACTGAATTTTCATCAACGATTTGGTTTTACATTCTTTTAATGGAGGTTTCCCTCTTCGGCGGCTGAACCTGTGTGAGCAGCTGTTTTAACTGTTCGTCATCAATCATATTTTGAAGACGGCCGCTTTGCACAAGCGAAATCAGCTGAATTTCCAACTGTTCGACCAGCGCCGGACGAGACATGCGCAGCGTCGTTAAACGTTCGCGGGCTTCGGGTGTCATGATTTTTCGAAGAAGCTCTTGTTTTCGGGCTTCCATCTCAGACTTTGCTTGTTCTTGCTGATACGCCGCTTGTTCCGGGTTCATCTGTGCCTTTTGTTCTTGCATTTGCGCAAGTTTTCTGCGGCGGATTTCTTCAAGCTCATTATCCATTATTAAAACACCTCTGTCAATTCGTCTGAATGAATTTCAATTTAACATGGCTTTTTGAATCAATAATTCTTAAGCCCGGGGTACTTTTCAAGGAGTTCTCCTTTCAATTCGTGCGCTGTGTTGTCGAGCAATGCTCTGCCCGGACCGGCAACGGTTCTTCCGGTTTTGGCGGTTTGAACGTATCCGGCGGCTTCCAGCTGCTGAACGGCTTTTCTGATGATTGAGCCGCTGCCTTTTGCTTTTCTGGAGGGTTTGGACCCGCGGTCCTGCTTTCCGCCGTAAACGGAACAAAGTCTCTCAACGCCGATAGGGCCGTCCATGTAAACGGTTCGAAGAACGGCGGCGCATCTGATGTACCACCAGTTTTCTTGAACGGGCGGGAATTCTTTGTGAACGCCTGTCTTGACAAACTCAGCCCATTCAGGGGGGTTGATTTTGTCGTTTTCTTTAAATTTGTCCGCGACTCTGTTAATCAGGTCTGCCGCAGGAACATCGTATGCTGTAGTCATTCATATCTCCTTATTTAATTGATAATCTCGCCGCGGGCGGTTAAAAACCGGCGCGTCAAATCTGTCAAAACAGTATAATCTACTTCATCTTGTGAAAGCGTCAAAAAAGCAGGTGCTCAGCAACTGTTCCGGATGCGGCGTCTCCGCACGCGGAAATTTTTGCAAACGTCCCGCTTTTTCAGTTTTCTTCAAATGAAGCCTGAAAGTGTTTGACAGGTTCGTTCGGATTATGTGAGACATCCAATGCAACGCTGGCTGAAGCACTGAACGGTTTTTTGAATTTTATTCCAAGCTCCTCAGTGGCCGAAACTGGATAACTTGAATAATAAGGACTCAAATGGACATTTCAATAGACTGAAGGTATAAAAAGATTATTGTCTGAAAGGGACAGAGAAGAAAATAAAGGATAAAGGAAAAGACGGAAGCGAATACAAAACGACCGAATCGAATCAAACCAAGGGTGAATTGAATCAAACAAATGGTTGAATCGAATCAAATGATGGCCGGAAAGCCGCTTCAAAACAGCGGCCTCATAATCGGATTGTATCTCACGTCACGGCGCCGAACATCCATTTTAATTATTTGTTCTCTTTTCGGGCCGACAGAAATGTAGCTGAACGGGATACCGTTTTTCTTCTCTATATATTCTACGAATTTCCGCGCGTTGGGGGGCAAATCGAAGAAGTTGCGGATTTCTCCAAGCGTTTCGTCCCACCCGTCGTTTTCCGTATAAACGGGAACGCAGCGCTCCAAATCTTCAGACAGAGAAGGCGGATAATCAATGCGCTCGCCGTCTAAATCGTATGCGGCGCAGATTTTGATTGTTTCAAGGCCGGACAAAACGTCAAGTTTTGTTAATACCAATTCGGTGTAGCCGTTTAAATTTGCGGACTTTTTCAAAAGCGGCATGTCCAGCCAGCCGCAGCGTCTCTTTCGGCCGGTTGTTGTTCCGAATTCGTTGCCGACGGTGACCATATGTTCGCCGTCCGCGTCCGTTAATTCTGTCGGGAATGGGCCGTTGCCGACGCGGGTGACGTAGGCTTTCACCAAACCGATTGTTTTTGTCACCTGAGACGGACCGATGCCGAGGCCGGTGCAAGCGGAACCGGCAATTGTGGAAGAAGACGTCACGTATTTTTGTGTCCCGTGGACGACATCTAAAAGAGCGCCCTGCGCGCCTTCGGCGAGAACTTTTTTGCCGGCGCGGAGGGAGGAGTTGATGACATACGAAACGTCAACGGCGTAGTGCTGTAGTTCCTTGCCGATTTTGAGGAGACGTTTCGCCTCTTCATCCGGGAAAAGGTCATACGGGTTGCCGCCGAGTTTGGCGATGACTTCTTTTTTCGCCGGCAGTATCGCATTCAATTTTTGGTAGAACCGGTCTTCATCAAACAGGTCGCCCAATCGGATTTCGTTTCTCAGGACTCGGTCGGCGTACGCGTACGCGATGCCTTTTTGAGTCGTTCCGACTCTGTTTTTCCGCGAGGCTTCCGACAGAATGTCCATTGAAATATGATACGGCATGATCAAACTGGCTTTTGTGTCAATGCCGAAATTCTCATTTGTGATAACAATACCGCGGTCTTGAAGCATCTTCATCTCTTCTGTCAGCGAAAACGGATTCAAAACAACGCCCGGGCCGATAAGCGCATTCGTTCCGACCAAAATGCCTGACGGAATTTGGTGGACTTTGTAAACCTCATCGCCGACAACAACGGTGTGGCCCGCATTGTCGCCGCCTTGAAAACGGGCGACAATGTCATAATTTTCCGCTAAGTGGTCAACGATTTTTCCTTTTCCTTCATCGCCGAACTGAGCGCCTGTAATGATTGTAAGCATATATGAAGGAATAATTATGTGATAATTAAACCCTTCTACTCAAAAATTGCTGCCTGCGCTTCGCTTCGGTAGCAATTTTTTCTTCCATATTGGCGTGAGGGGGGCGATTGGAGGGGTGCCTGCGGCACCCCGTCTACTTTTTAATACACGTCTCAAAAAATGCAAATCTCAAAATAAAAACAAAAGGAAATACAATCCCGTTAATAAAAAACAAAGGGCTAATATTATGCCAAAAATAAAAACAAAAATTGCTGCCTACGCTTCGCTTCAGTAGCAATTTTTCCTTCCATATTGGCGGGAGGGGGCGATTGGAGGGGTGCCTGCGGCACCCCGTCTACTTTTTTAATACACGTCTCAAAAAATGCAAATCTCAAAATAAAAACAAAAGGAAATACAATCCCATTAATAAAAAACAAAGGGCTAATATAACGCCAAAAATAAAAACAAAAGCAATACAACTCAAATATAAAAACAAAAGCAATAGGACTCAAAAAGAAAATAAAAGAAAATACAACTCAAAAGCTATAATCCGAAAATCAGAACGCCACAAACAACAAACGTTTATTTCCCGATTGCGCCGGCGCCTTCTGAGATGTCGTGGATGATTTCATCTTTTTCTACATCCAGCACGATCATGCCGGTTTTCAGGGTTTCGAGTTCTTCCGGCATTAGCTTTCGGGATGTCGCATTCGCCGACAAAATCGCGCTGTTGCCGAGGGGGTCTTTGATTTGAATTGTTATTTCTGTAGATGCTGTTTTTGGGTCATTGACGATTTCATCGATTTTTCTGAGCAGGTCGACGCCGATCGCTACTTTTTCTTCTTCGCCTTCTGACCAGCGGGTGGCGCTTTCGACGACGCCGCGGACGCGTTGCAGGATGCCTTCGGCATTGGAGACGTAGGCCTCTGAGATTGGGCCGGGCTCGACCATGATGCCGAGTTCTTCGATGATTATTGTTCCCGATGAGGAACGGATGACGCGGGCGTCCAAATCGGTGAGGGAGCGGATTGGCAGCGCATAGCAGACCGGATCTTTGCTGTTTAAAATCAGCGTGTCGGCAAACCGGAAAGAGCAGTTGCTGCAGACGGCGGTTGTATACATGATGTCGCCGAAGTAGGGTATGGTGTCTTTTTGCCATTTTATGGCCAGGTCTGTCCGGCAAAGCGGGCATGTCGTTTTTGTTTCAAAATTGTCAATCAAGGTTTCACCTGCGTCAAATGCGTCAAATAAAAATTTGGTTTTGCCGTTTGCGGCGGCAAAAGTACCAAAAGTGCAAAAGAAGGATAAAAGGAAAAGGGTAGCGGATTAGTAGTTTCCGCCGATTTTCTTTCTGTCGACTTTGATGCCTGTCGGGGTGACAAGGATGTTGTTGTCTTTCATGCCGACAATGTCGCCGTGGACGTCTAATACGACGTCTTTGAGTTCATTGAAAAGGTGGTTTCTGAGGCGTTCATCGGACTTGATGTTGGAAATGTCAACAATCAGGATGTTGCCGTCATAGATTTCCTTTTTTAAGGACGTGATTTGATCAAAGTGCGTGAAAATAGCGATCTTGATATAGGTTTCTGCAGGTTCTTCGCCGGCATTGCTGTCAATATCTTTTTCAAATTTGTCCAGGTCAATGTAAGCCGAATAATCATCATTCTGTTTGGGCTCGGAGCCGCCAATAATCTTTTTCAAGAAACTCAATTAAAACACCTTTGTCTTTTTTAAATGTGTGTAAAGCGGAATAATGTTCGGAAAGGACACCGAATAATTTCCGGCGGGTTAATTTTACAATATAAACGATATGAAATTAAATGAAATTAAATGATATGAAATAAATAAATCATTAATGCTATACATATTTATAAACTTGTGTATAAAAACTGTGTGGTGTACTGCCTTTTTTGATTCAGGTAGATAATGAAACCTGACCGCCGGGTAAATAAAACCTGACCGGCGAATTAGTGAAACCTAACCGTTGGTTAAATTTCAAGCCCCCACATCATGTCGCCGACGTATGAAAGCGATTTCACGGCTTTTCCTGAAGACGCTTCCGTCATTTCATTACCTGACATCAAAGCGCGCCCGATTGCCAGCGGTTTTTTATGCTTTTCATCCACGATGACAACCAAGTCGTCTTTTTGGATGGAGCTGTCGGCCGATGTAATCCCCGGGCTCATAATATCCGCGCCGTTGACGACGAATTTGATGGCGCCCATGTCCACGACAACAACGCGGCGCGGCGGCAGCAATTCCAATGCGCCGCGGACGGTCGGGAAAATCTTGCCGTCATATTCTACGAACATTTGTTTGCCGTCGGCAAAAATAACTTTACATTCATCTGTTGTGATGACTTCAAATTTGGAATCTGAAAATGCGGAAACCTCCTCGCCGTATATATCGCGGAGCGCTTCCACCATCTTATTCTTGTCATTTTTCCTGAGACTGACTCTTGATTTTATTTTCAAAAAATCACCTGAAAGTACATATGCTGATGATAATATGAATAATATGAAAAAGTAAGATAAAAAGCTGATGAGAAGAAAAACAGAGAAATGGAGAAACAGAGGAAGCAATTTTTATTTGATGAAGTCAATACTTCCTTTATTTATTATTTTTATTTCGGGTAACGGTTAAATCATGACTCAAAAAGGATATGGGCGCGATTCCGGGCGCGATTCCGGTCGCGGATACGGGTGCGCGTTCGGCGGCGGGACGATTGTCAACGCTGTCGCCGCGTGGAAAGGCTGCGCCTTTGCGGTGGAATTAAAAACATACGCGGAGGTTCGTTTAGATGAGGCTCTCGGCTCTTTTTCCAAAAACGATTCCGAAATTTCCGTTCGCGGGAAGAATTATGAGAATCCCGGCATGGATTCTCGGTTAATTGAATTGTGCGTGCGTTATGTTTTGGAACAATTCGATTGCCGGCAGAACGCTTCTGTTTTGACGAAAAGCAATATCCCTTCGGCCGGCGGATTAAAAAGCAGCAGCGCTGCCGCAAACGCGTCTGTTTTGGCGGCGCTTGACGCGGTCGGCGGCGAACTGACTCCCGTTGAGGCCGTACAGCTCGGCGTTCGCGCGGCGCGGGAAGCGGGCGTTACGATCACGGGGGCTTACGATGACGCCTGCGCGTCTTTTTTTGGCGGCGTCGCCGTAACGGACAACAGGGAAATGAAATTGCTGAACCGTGAAGAATTCAATTACGATGTCCTGATTTTAAATCCCGGGACTAAAGTCTACAGCGCCCAAACAAACGTTGCCCGCTCTCTTTTGATCAAAGATCTCGCTGAAATCGCCTTTGAGGCGGCCAAAGCCGGCGAATATAAAAAAGCGATGAAGCTGAACGGCCTGCTGTACTGCGGCGTTCTCGGCTTTGACCCTGAACCTGCCGTTTCCTGTATGGAAATCGGCAAAGAATACGGCGCCGTTTGCGGCTTATCAGGAACCGGCCCGTCGTTTACCGCTTTACTGCCTTCGGGCGGCGCATTGACGGATTTTGAGAAAACCGAACTCAATCTTTTGAAAAAGAAAATCACTGATAATTGGAGAAAACAATACCCGAACGGGCTTGTTTTTGAGACAAAAACATGCAACAGAAGCGCTTTATCGGAAAGCCGCCGTTTCTCAGCGTTTATGAAAGCCGAAAAGAAGGATTTAGCGCATTTTGACGAGTGCTTTGACATCTGTTTATGCGGCGATGAATGAGAATACGGTTTTGAATTCGGCGATGAATGAGAATACGGTTTTGAATTCGGCGATGAATGAGAATACGGTTTTGAATTCGGCGATGAATGACGTCGATGAAGAAAAGAGGCGTCGAAAATAACATTTTTATCATATTTTTTTTTGTCAGCCTGAAAGTTTATATTGCATGGGAATCAAGTTTAAGGCAATAATGATGATAACTCAATAATTTTTTGGTTATTGTCAATTGAAAAGGACAGGTGGTAAAAATGCCGACCGGTATGTTAGAAACAACGCGCGAAAAGATTAGATTAATCGACAGAGATATCATTGAATTAATTGAAGTCCGAACCAATCTGGCCAGTGAAATCCTGTCTTCCAAAAAAGAAATGAACCAGCCTATCGTTGATGAGGCGCAGATCCGAAAAGTTCTTGACCGCGCCACCAGTATGGCGGTTGAAAAGGGACTTGATGTCGATTCGATTCATCAAATCTTTGAACTGCTTATTCAAATGAGCATCGATAAACAAAATGAGTACAGCGGCAAATCAAAATACATTTGAATTGCTGCATTTGAATTGATGCATTTGAATTGTTTGAATTATTATATTCGAATAACGACAAGCTGCGCCTTTGGCGCACTTTTTTTATTTTGTTCCGTAGCGCCGAATGTGCGCCCACGATTGTATTAATTTATCATCCGCTTCGTTTTTAGGCTTCCCGCCATTTCTTTTTCCATCACTTTTTTCGTCACTTCTTCCGTCACTTTTTTCGTTACTTTCTTCGTCATAAATCTGAATATTTTCGCGGCTGAAAGCTTTTCTGTCTTCGCCGATCGGACAGACTTTAATGCAGACGCCGCACGGCGAAATACCTTTGGCGCCCAGCGCGGTGCTGTATTCGGTGCATTTCACTTTATCAATGCGCGAAACCGGATACGGTTTTTCTTTGTCGTTTGAAATTGAGCCGGCAGGACAGAAACGAGCGCAAGCCATACATTCGGTGCACAGCCGTTTTTCTTTCATTTCTCGGATTCGTTTGGCTGCGCCGTCGGGGACAGCCAATTCTTCAAACGTCGCCGATGTCAAAATCGTTGTAAACCTGACTCTCGGGCCGTATTCCGGAGTCAGCAGCGTATTGTTTCTGCCAAAAGCGCCAAGACCTGCGTGATAAGCGGCGTGTTTGTGAGAAAAGGCGCTGACCGGTTCTTTTTTAAGTGCCTCCGCTCCGGCGTAGCCGTCTCGGGGGATCGGCATGGCTAATGACTTCCGGTCGTTTAAATAATAAGACAGCATGAGCGCTTCTGAGTCCAAATGCGCGTTTATCGTGCGGTAATGCTCGTTATAAAAAACAGAAGGCGTCGTTTCAATTATGGGAAGGATGACGGGAACGCCGATGACTATCGCGGTTTTCGCGTTTGGGTAAACGGATGCGGGATAAAATCTTGGGGAAACCGGATATCTTTTATCGGTCTCCCATGAATCGGTATCGGCAAAGCCGAATATTGATATCTCGGAGCGTTGTTTTTTCTCAAAAAGAAGCTGATAAAATGAGGACATCATTTTCCCTTCTTATCCTTTCTTATTTTGAAAAACAGCTTCTCCTCAGAATGAGAATTTGAAATTGAAAAATATTTATTCGAAATTGAAAAATATTTATTCGAAATTGAAAAAAAATTATTTGAAATTTTTTCAAATTACAAATTCAATAAATCCAAAATGCGGATCGCCAAATGAGCGCTGTTGGCACCGTTGTCAATGCCGACGCCTGCGACCGGAACGCCCGGGGGCATCTGTGTCACTGACAAAAGCGCGTCAAGTCCGCCCAATTTTGCGCTGACGGGAACGCCGATGACGGGTTTTTTGGTTTTGGAAGCCACAACGCCCGGAAGCGCGGCTGACAAACCGGCAATCGTAATGAAAACAAGCGCGTCCGATTTTTTAACGTACGCCTCTAACTCGTCGGGATTGCGGTGGGCCGAAAGAACGAGGACCTCGTGTGTATACTTTGTTTTTTCAAGGACTGCGACTGCTCTGTCTGCGATAGCTCTGTCCGATTCAGAGCCCATGATGATTGAAATTTGTACCATTTTAAGACCACCTGTATTAAGAAATACAATTAGATTTTGTTTCAAAACAAACAATGCTTCAGAAACAAAGGACAATAACAAACTTACTGATTAAAACATAACGGTTCAAAATATAATTGTCATTTAGAATTGAAGATGATTTATCTTTAAAATTTCTTTTTTCAAAAAATTCATTTTCAAAAATTTCTTTTTCAAAAAAATTTCTTATAAATCAATCCTTCAAAGCCCTGATGATTTCTTCGCCGAAATCGTAAGAATATTCGGGGCCGTCGCCGGTGATAATGCTGCCGTCTCTGACGACGTGCTCGGCTTTTAATTTTGTTCCGGATTTCTTCATTTCTTCAACAGCGTCGGGCGCGTCAAAGACGGTTGAATTCTTTCCTTTCAAAAGCCCGGCTTTTGCCAAAATCACAGGAGAAATACAAATGGCTGAAACGATTTTTCCTTTGGCGAAAGCGTCGTTTAGCAGCCGGTGAAGCGCCGTATTATCCCACAAAAACGCCTTGGACCCTTTGCCGCCGGAGATAACGATAGCATCAAAGTCATCAGCGGACTGTTTATCGATTATAACATCAACGTCAACGCTGCCGCCCTTGGCCCCCGCCGCTTTTCCGAGGCGTGTTGAGCCGACGACGACGTTATAGCCGTTTTTCTCAAAGACTTCGCGCGGATGAAAAAATTCTTCGTCTCGGAATAGTTCCGGCGCGACAATCATCAATATTTTTCCGGTTTTCATGAGGACACCTTTGGTTTGTTATTTTCGGAATGATATTTTTTGGAATATTTCAGAATGACATTATTTGAATGACATTATTTGAATGACATTATTTGAATGGCATTATTTGAATGACATTATTTGAATGACATTTTTGGAATGACATAAATAAAGCGGAAAACAAAGAAACTTTTCATTTCTTCGACCCGATCAAAACGCCCATCTGCGACGGCAGCAGCTTCCCGACGGACGCGACGATTCCGGGACCGTCGGTCTTTTCTTTGCAAACAACGACGCACTCCGTCAGGCCCAGTTTTTCAACGCCGTAAACATCGCGGCCGTGCCCTTTCTTTTGAAGCGCGGCTTTGATTTGAGACCGCGTCGCCCCGTTTATGAAAATACGGTCGGTCGATGATTTTTTCCATGTCCACCATAAATCGATTTGCTCTTTTGTAAAAACCAATGAGCCGGAATCGCTTGATAATTCGGCGGTTACCGGCAGATAAGGAATCATACCGAAACGGGCCGCGATTTGCCCCGCGCTGCCGGCGCCGAGAGCTTCCTGAGATGAAATTGAAACGGGCAACGCGAAACCGATGTTCACGGTGATAGAATCCGGCTCAATCGCTTGAATATAACCTTTGTACGAAACGCCCGGAACAGCGCTGTTTTTGTCCGCCGGCCGGCCGAATTGGCTGTACAGCAAATTTTCACACAGTTCACTGTCTTCGCCGTCTAAAGAAACAAAAAAGCGGCCCTTTTGAACGCTGACGCTGTAAGAAACGTCCAGACTTTTAAATTCGGAGTCAGCATACGCCTTTAAGGATTGAACGGCAATCTCTTCGGAGCCGTAGACCGGCTGTAATAATTCAATTTTCATAAATATCAAATCATAAACATAAAGTCATAAATATAACTCTATTAACATCAATTCATAAACAATAATTCATAAACATCCATTCATGAACAATAATTCATAAATATCCATTCATAAACAACAATTCACAAACATCCATTCGTGAACAACAATTCATAAACATCCATTCATGAACAACAATTCATAAACATCCATTCATGAACAACAATTCATAAACATCCATTCATGAACAACAATTCATAAATATCCATTCATGAACAACAATTCATAAACGTCTATCTGCAGAAGACGTTTATGTGTTTATCGGCAATGTTTCTTATCCTTTGCCGAGGTAAAATAAATATTGCATTTCCGCCGCGCGGTATGCGGACACGACATCCGCTGTCGCTTCATCGGCAGGGTCCAGTTTTTCGATTTCGCGGGCAACCATTTTGAGTTCACGGTCGTAGGGGCCGAGGTTTTTGAAAAGAGTTTCATCGTGTGCGCCGGCTTCTATCAGATTTTCATAGATTTCTTTGATGCGGACGCTGAACAGCTGAATCCGTCCGGCCAGCGTCAAGGGCGAATTCATATCGGGAGGAGCGGCGGACGGCGCAGGCATTGAAACGGAATCAGGGGTTCCCGAAACTTCCGGGAAAACTTCTTCGTACCGCGTCGGGACATACCCCTCAGGGAACGCGAATTCTTCAGCGGACTTAAAGATGTCAACGGCATCGCATATTTTTTTTGCGAAATGATATCCGCGCGGCGTCAGTTGTAAAAAGCGGCTGCGCCCTTCAAAAACGGAACTGAGGAAACCGATATCCTGAAGTCTCTTAATAATTTTATTTGTATGTGAAAAAGTGGAATCAATATTGGATGAGACTTCGGAAATATAAGTTACTTCCTTCCTGTAGATAAAAACAAGTGCGGAACTCGTTTTTTCTTGGAATAAAAATTTCTCATCATCGTTAAATTTCATAAAGACTTCTCCGGCTTAAAATAATAATATGCCAATAAATCAGTCAACTCATTCTCAATTATCAGTCAACTCATTCCCAATTATCAGTCAACACATCCTCAATTATCAGTCAACACATCCTCAATTATCAGTCCATACATCTTCAATTAAAGATTTGTTAATAATCGGCAATGAACATATATAAACAATTGCATAAAAGACACAAGTGACTGAAAAGAAAGTCGATAAAGAGTATAAAATTAAATTCGGGAAAACAAATTATAATACTAAAATAAAAACGAATAAAAATAAAACAAAAACAAAACAAAAACAAAACAAAAACAAAACAAAAACAAAACACAAGCAGAAGCGAAACAAAAACAAAACACAAGCAGAAGCGAAAACAAAACAAAAACAAAACACAAGCGGAAGCGAAAACGAAAGCGAAAGAGAAAACGAAAGCGAAAGCGAAAGCATTCAACATACGGTCACGAAAAAAATGGATAACGAAAAACAGAATAACAGATTATGATATGAATAGTTGTGCGCCGCATTTTCGTCTTTCGTCCGCTTCGCTCCCGAAATCCGAAATTGCGGTCGTACCAGAACTTTTCAAGGAATAAGAAAAATGAAACACCCCTTTCTTCAACAAAATAAAAAAAAGGGAACGCCCCTTTTCCCGAAACTTATCTTTCAGGTTTTAAAAAAGCGGCGTTCTGGTTTTGAATAAAACGAAAATTGGTGTTTCATTTTTTTTCTCTTTTAACCCCTAAAACCGACCGTTCATTACGAATTCCGGTCTGAGCGCAGCGAAGAACGGAATCGGAATGAACGGCTATTTCCAATATTTGCTGATGCTGTTGCCTGTTTATTGTTATTATTTGCTGACGCTGTTGCCGATTTATTGTCATTATTTGCTGATGCTGTTGCCTGTTTATTGTAATCTGTACTGACAAAAAAAATGGACTGATAAAATTGATGAGAATTGGTTGTGAGCCGCATTTTCGTCTTTCGTCCGCTCCGCTCCCGAAATCCGAAATTGCGGTCGTACTTGAACTTTCTGATGAAAATAAAAAAGGAAACATTCCTCTCCTCAAAAAGCGGAACAATAGATTGTGATAAGAAAGGGAAAACAAGAACAAAACCTAAAACAAAAACAAAACCAGAACAAAACCTAAAACAAAATCAAAAACCGGAACAAAACTAAACCCAATCAAAAATTGAGGCAAAATAATAATTTAAAAATAAAAATCAATCAAAAATTGATGAACAATTTTTAATTGATTTCACAGATTAATTTGTAATGATTAAGTTACAACCACTGTCAAGACGGACGGGGGTTCTCTCCATGCTTCGCCGGTCTCGGGGTTTCTCAACAAAGTGATCTTGTAGGTACCTGCTTCTTCAAAGGTCAATGTCGCAAAAACATTGCGCGTGAGGTTGAAGTCTTCAAAGGCGCCTTCCTGTGAGCGGAACCAGTGTCTGTAGTTCGTGTTTTCAGAGTTTCTCAGTGTGATTGTTTCACCCTTGGAAATGCTGATGGTGGTTGTCGGGAATCTCTGGTCTCTGATTTGGAGCATGTTGGGTGTTGAGCCGCTTCCGCCGATGGTGACAGTCACTGAGTTGCCGGTAGCCGGTCCGGGTTGTTCCGGTGTTTCCGTTTCTTCAGGCGTTTCAGGTTCTTCCGGGAGCTCGGGTTCTTCCGGGAGCTCGGGTTGTTCGGGAGTCGTTTCATTTGTTGTGTCATCGGTGTTGTTGCCGCCGAGACAGCCGGAAAGAGCAACGACTGACGCGAGCATTAATAATACAACGAGGAGCGTTAATATTTTCGATTTCATATTGATCCCTTTTTATTGAAAGTGAAATGATAAAAAGCAAACAGTTAACAAGCAATTAACAAGCAGTTTACAAGCAGTTAACAAACAGTTGGAGCAAACAATTTTTGTTTTATATTGTGAAAAAATATTTAGACAATATAGAAACAATTCATTGTCAGTTAAAAATTAACTGAGAATCTATTATATAAACATTTCTTAAAAAATAAACAAATTCGCAACAAAAAGACATCATCCTAATAAAGGGGCGGACGAAAAAGAGAGATTTGACAAAAACAAGACAAAATCAAAGAAAACATACGAAATATATATAACGTATATATAACGCGTCATTCGGCGCTCAAAATTTTAAGCAGCTCGCCGACAGGCGCATCCGTTTTAAACGATGTGCCCGAAAAATGAGTTCGTGTCGCAATGTATCCCGCCTCTCTTATTTTTTCCAAAAACGGCTCTATCGGGGGCGCGGAAATCCGAAGCTTTTCACAAAGCAGATGCTGGTCATAAAAAAACGGAATATCCGCTTCGGCGCAGCAGGCGGAAATCAATTTGTTCATATTCTCCTTTTTATTCAGCGTCATTGAGTCTGCTTCTGCCATGACTTCCTCGCAAAACGAAACGTCTTTCAGCGGCCCCAGCCAAAGCGGGCCGGCAATCTTCCTTTTGGGATCCTTCCTTTTAGGACCCTTTCTTTTGAAATCCTTTCTTTCGGAATCCGGTATTTCATCATCCTGCCTTTCATCATCCTGCCTTTCATCATCCTGCCTTTCTGCCTCCCCTCCGCTTTCATTCCTGCAATAAGGGCAGTTTTCATCAAGAAATACAGCCAATCCATTCTTTATTTCCCGGTGGCCGCAAACAGGGCACCATGCGACAAAACCGATATTTTGAAGCGTTTGGTCGGTATTTTTGGCGCCGTGGAGAATTTCGGCGTAAACGCGCACGTAATGACGCGTCGCGTGTGAAAATAGAATTCGGATACCCTTATCAAATTTCGCCGTTTCGCGCGCCATGCTGCCGATTAAAATACGAAGACCCATTTCGCCGTGGAATTCATTGTTCAGAGGGACGGCCGAGTATTTGCGCATTCCTGATTTTAAATGAGCGCCGCAAAGCGGGGCGGTATCCGTTGCCGTGACGCCGAGGAGAAATGAAACGGAGGAAGCGGCGGCATCCAAAAACGGAGACGGCGTTCCGAACGGGTCGATGTCAACGATTGCGAATTTTTGGCTGTGAAGCAACGCGTTCGCGTTTCGGCAGGAAACAATGGCCGTTTCTTCAAGGCCGTTATGGGAGATGTTTTTTTGAATAAGGGCGGCGGCCTCTTCCTTCCAGTCATTTAAAACGGCGGAAATGCCGACTTCTTTGGCAACGCGAAGGCCTCTTATGCCGGATGCCGCAAAAGCGTCCAAATAAGTGATTTGGGTTTTTTCAAAACCTTTTCGTTCCGTCAGCTTTTTGACATAAACGGAAGTGACGGCGGTATTGATGTCACGGTTGAGTTCCATTTCGGAATTGTAAAAAACCGAAGCCGACGCTGACGGGATATCGGGGTCGTTGTCTTCCGGAATAAAAACTTCCGTTCGGCCTTCTTGAACTAAGCGGTACATTTTCATCTCAAGGTTAAATCACTTTCAGCTTCAGGTTCCATCATTTTCAGCTTCAGGTTCCATCATTTTCAGCTTCAGATTCCATCATTTTCAGCTTCAGGCTCCCTCATTCTGCTTCAGATTCCATCACTTTCAGCTTCAGGCTCCATCACTTTCAGCTTCAAAATCCATCATTATTGAATTCGGTCTTCATCACTTTCAGCTTTGGTCTTCACCGTTCTTTGTTTCAGTCTTCAAAAATCTTTTGAACGAACCATTCGGGGTCGAATTTCAGCAAATCATCATATTCCTGACCAACGCCGAAAAAGAGGATCGGTTTTTGAGTGATGGAAGCAATGGAGATAGCGGCGCCGCCTTTAGAGTCCGCGTCCAGTTTGGTCAAAATGGTGCCGCTGATCGGGACGGCGGCGTTGAACTGCGAAGCGCGCTCTACCGCGTCGTTGCCGGCGGTCGCCTCATCAACGAAAATGATTAGGTCAGGCGTACTGACGCGGCAGATTTTTTCAAGCTGCGCCATCAAATTCACATTCGTGTGCATACGCCCGGCGGTATCGGAAAGCAAAACATTTGTTTTGTGCGCCTTGGCATACTGAAGCGCGTCATAAATAACGGCGGCAGGATCCGATCCTTCTTGGTGGCGGATTGTTTTAATGCCGAGGCGGTCGGCATGGATTTGAATTTGGTCAATAGCGCCGGCACGGAATGTGTCACCGGCGGCGATGACAACGGAATAACCGTTCTTTTGGAGGCGGTTGGCCACTTTTGCAATGCTTGTCGTTTTTCCGGTTCCGTTGATGCCGACAAAAGCGATGTGAACGGTTTTACCGGCGCGGCCGGCTACGAATTCATCAAAGTCAAAAACATTCGCGGACATAACTTCAAAAATCGCGTTCCTCAAAGCTTCCTCGACAATGCTGCCGGTGTTTTTGCCGATTCTTTTACGGGTTCCCCTCAGCTGCTCTTTAACGGAAGCGACAACGGCGTCTGCCACCGAGAGCGCCAAATCGCTTTCCAGCAAAGCGATTTCCAGTTCCATGAGCGGCCCTTCCAAATCTTTGTCATCCAAAATGACTTCGCCGTCAAAGATGAGCGCTTTTGCCTTTCCGAAAAGGCCGACCTTTTCAGGTTTAGACTCTGCCGCGGCGCTCGGCGCTTTTTCCTGATCTTTTTGACCAATGACCGCGTCTTTGATTTCAGCTGTATCTTTGATTAAAGCCGCATTCGCTGCGCTTTCTTTTTCAGCGTCGCTTTTTAAAACGCCGGAATCGGCACCCTCGGCAGTACCGGCGGCATCTTTGGCGATATCTTCAACGGCAGCGCCGTCCGCGCCGTCGGCGACGGCGGCATCGGCATCATCCTCAAAGACGATTTCCGGCTCATCCAGCGGAACAGTCTTTTCTTCAACCGTTTTGTCAAGCGATCTTGTAAAACTCGCCAGTTTTTCTTTTAATTTCCCGAACAAAATGAATCACCCGTATTGTAAAATGGAACCTTTGTGAAGCCGCCCGTCCTTTCAAATCCGGCGGCAATAAGAATTTGACATGAAATAAGAAAAACGAATATAAATAATGCTTCACCGAAAAAAAATTTGAAAGAACGGAATATGAGGTTGAGGTAAAAAATAAAAAAAAGGGAACGCCGTTTTTCTGAAAACATCTCTTTTAGGTTTTTGAAAAAGACGGCGTTCGGGTTTTCAGTTAATTGAAAGACTGTTATTCCGTTTTTGTTTAAGCTTTAACCTTTAAGCTTTAAGCTTTTCGGGGTCCGCTTTGCCTTTCATCAATTTTCTGACTTCTTCCCAATCTTTGCCGGCCGCGACGGCCTGAGCAATTTTCACGGCGTCCAAAGGACTTTTGCCGTATACGGAGTTGGAGAATGTTTCAACGAAATGTTCATCCACTGCCGCGCCGCCGCAAGCCACGGGGACGCCGGCAAAGGAAATGCTTTGTGCAAGCGCTCTTAATCCTTCTTTTGTCGTGCTCATCAGAGACGTACCTGTGACGAGGTCGATTTTTTCTTTTTTAACCAATTCGACGACATCACCCACCAAAACGTCACGGCCCATATCTATGACTTCAAAGCCGTTGGCGCGAAGAATGGCGGCGACGATGTTTTTGCCGATATCGTGAACGTCGCCTTCAATCACAAGAGACGCGACGCGCCCGGCGGACGGGATGTCGCCGAGTTTATCTTGGCAAAGCGCGACGCCGGCAACCAGCGCATCATTCGCCAAAAGGATTTCGGGAACAAAAGCCTCTCCCATGTCATAGATTTCACAGACGGTTTGAATACCCGGCATCAGCGAATGAACGACAACGTCTGTCGGGTCACGGCCTTTGGCAAGCAGTTCACCGGTCAGCCGCTGAGCGTCTTTGACGTTGCCCTCAATTACGGCTTTCGTCAGGGCGGCATAATCAGGGTCCGCCGGCATGTAGTTTCGGCGGATTTCTTCTGCCGTCAGTTTCTTTTTGCCGGCGCCCGCAACCGTTTCACCTAAGCCGATTCGAATGCCCGCCTCCAACAATTCCCGATACCTCTTCGGATTTTTCTCTCTGAATTCTGCAATTTCAGCGGCGGCAGTGTCAATGTGACGAATCATTTTAAATACCTCCCGATGATTTCATCCGGCGATTTGCCCTGTGATGCGCCTTGCGATGCGCTTTGTGATGCGCTTTGCGATTTTTCATATTTGCCGATTCCGACACCGATTTCCATAATTGTTGCTTCAATATCATCCGGCTGCGGAACGGGTGTTTCGCGGCAGGCCCGCACATAGGCTTTCAAATTTTCAACGGATGTTCCAAAAGACACATCGCAGGCGGTTCCGACAACGTCGGTGCCCTGACGGATGCAGTCGCGCGTCCGGTTGTAAACATCTTCGGGCGTGCCGTTTGGCATCAAGTCAATGACATCCAAACTGCCGAGAATGGACATACTGTTGCCGAGAACCTGCCGGCAGTACCAAACGGGGACGGCGTCAAATGAGAAACAGTCCATGCCGCTTTTTTTGATGTAAGGCAGCAGTTTGCTTGTGTTGCCGCAAATATGCAGGATTTTCGGCGCGCTGACTTCGCGCGCCATTCGTTGGTGGGCGGGCAATACGAATTCTTCGTACGTTTCGCCGGAGATTAAGTCACCCGATGCCGACGGGTCTGCCGGGAACAAAATGTGCGCGCCGGCGCTCACTTGCTGCCGGCCGTATTCAATCACGAAGTCCGTTGCGGCGTCGATAAAGGCGTGCGCTTTTTCGGGATTCGTTCGTGTCCAGCGAACCAGATTTTCAACGCCCGCAATGTGTCCCGCAACCGTAAAGGGCGCCGTGATGACGGGAATAATCGGAAGCATTCCTGCATACCGCTCTCTCAGGATTGAAATCGCATCCAAAACAACTGCAGCTCGGCTGTTTTCAGAAAAATCGGGGTCCCATGTTACGTCTTTCGGGTCGGTATAAGCGTGTGCCGCAACCGGCGGTCTGTCTGTTTTATTCCAATCCAGCGGGCAGCCTAAAACCTCGGCTTCCAATGAAATATCAAATTGAGGCCGGGCCGCTTCAATGCCGCAAACCTCATAGGGCGCCGCCGCCAGATCCGCCATCATTTTCGGATCAAGGTGCGCCTTTGGCCATGTCGCGCCGACATGCGCCATCAGCTCTGCCGTCGTTTGCGCAAGCGGGTTGGCCGGCGGGACGTAATCAACGCGTCCGCCGAGCACCGCTGCTAACGCGCGGCGAGCGGGAGTCATTTCCAAAACCATTCTCTTTTCCTCCATACGATATGAACTGTCAATACTGAACTATCAATACGTCAATACGATCTGACCAACATCACATACACAGAAAAAAAATGAATCTGTAAAAAAGGCGGAATTTGAAAAAATTCCGCAATCCGTTTTTTGAGTGAAAACACTCATTGCCTGTTGTATATTGGGGTGAGGACATATAAAATAAACCGACTGTCGTATTATTCCCGCTTATTATTTTTTTCATCGGTTGATTTTTGAATATTGAATAATTATTGAATACTGAATGACTTTTGAATACTGAATGACTTTTGAATACTGAATGACTTTTGAACATCTGATATCTTTTGGATACTGAGTTGCTTTTCGAATACCTGATAGCTTTGAATATCAATCGGCTTTCCGAATATTGAATTCTTTTTGAATACTGAACAGCTTTTGAATACCTGCTATCTTTTTAATACCGAGTTGCTTCTCGAATACCTGATAGCTTTTGAATACCAATCGGCTTTTCGAATATTGAATTCTTTTTGAATACTGAACAGCTTTTGAATGTATGATAGCTTTTCGATACTGAGTTGCTTTTCAAATACCTGATAGCTTTTGAATACCAATCGGCTTTTCAAATACTGAATGACATGCCGTTTTTTCCATGTTTTTTTGCCATATTTTTTATTTCTTTACTCATTATTCGATTCGGAGTTGTCCTCCGTTGTCTCAGCTGTCTCCGCCGCGTGGTAATCTACTTCGGCGGCGCCTTTTCCGACGGGACTGAAAATCAGGCGGATGCCGCTGTTTTGGATGTAATCGCGAACACGTTTCGCGGTATGGGCGACCATTCCTTTGCTTGTTAATATCAGGCATCGGCTGCCGGTAATTGCGTTTAAGATGGAACGGTCAATCACGCCGGAGTTGCAGACAATCGTTATGCCTTGGTTTTCGGCGAGGTCTTTGCTCAGTTTGCCCATGGCGCCGATATGGTTGATATCGTATTTTTTGATGATGGATTCAAATTCATCTTTGTCAAAACATTCCATGTTGTAAACATAAACGGCTCCCGGCCTCAGGACCCGGCGCTTCAGTTCGACAACAGCGGTGCCGTCATCATTTCGAAACAGAACGCGGGAATTGACGGCTTCGTAAAGCCCTTCTTTTGTATACTCGCCGAACAAGACGCCTAAGTTAACGCATTGGCCGACGGCGACATCGGGGCTGACGTCTACGCGCATCAAATCTATTGAGCGGAGCGTTCGAGCGAGTTCGGGCAGGTCTTTGGGCTGTTCATGTCCTGTTGCCAGCCATCTTTTTTCCAGCTCGCGGTAAATGTCCAAGATAAGCGGGTTTTTCAATGAGGAATCGCGAACCTGCTTTTCTTTTGAGAAGACATCGCCGGGGACGCCCTCGTCCATCAGGCGGCTGTTTGACAGCAAATAAACGTACTCTGACCAAGCGTAGGCTAAGTCTACATCATGGGTTGAAATGATGATTGTCTTTCCCATGTGGTTCAATTCATTCAGAATGTCTAAAATCTCGTCAGCGCCGACCGGGTCTAAATTGGACAGCGGCTCATCCAAAATAATAACATCGGGGTCCATTGCCAAAACGCCGGCGATGGCCGTTCGTTTCTTTTGGCCGCCGCTTAAATGATGCGGCGGTTTGTCTTTGAGATGCCGCAGGCCGAATTGGTCCATCATCAGATTGACAATGCGTTCGACTTCCTCTTTGGGATAACCGAGATTCATCGGGCCAAAAGCGATATCCTGATAAACCGTCGGCGCAAAAAGCTGGTCGTCCGAATTCTGAAAAACAATGCCTACTTTTTTGCGCAGGTCGCGAAGGCCCGACGACGAATAATCGACATCTTTGCCGCCGTAAATGACTTTTCCCTTCTTCGGTTTTAACGTGCCGTTCAAAAGCAAGAAAAGCGTCGACTTCCCCGAACCGTTTTTTCCGACAAATGAAATTTTCTTCCCTTCGGGAATCGTGATGGAAATATCATCGATGGCTTTGGTCCCATCCGGATAACTGAACTCTAAATTTCTGGTTTCTAAAATCATAATGAATTTCCTTAAACTTTATTTCCCAAACTTGATTTCCCTAAACTTACTTTCCCAAACTTGATTTCCCAAACTTGATTTCCCAAACTTGATTTCCCTAAACTTAATTTCCCTTAAATTTGAATTTTTCAAAATTCGAAAGTTTGGATGCAATATTCGAATTCGTGATTAAAAGACTTGAATCCCCCTCGAATAAATGAAAACGGCAATAACCGACGAAACGAAGACGGCGGCAATCAATAGGTCAGCGGGGGATATTTTGTATTTGGATTCGTAGAACACCGGTTTGCCGTCGTAACATCTGGAATTCATGGCTAAAAAAAGGCGGTCGCCCTGTTCCAGCGTCAGGATGAACAGGCTGCCGGCGAGCAGGCCGGCCGAGTATATGGAGGTTTTGTAATTGCGATAGCCGAATCTCATTTTCTGCGCCGCCTGAATATTCAAAAGGAGGCCTAAGAAAACGAAGATGTACCGATAAATCAGCATCGTCAGTTCCGTGAAGATGTCCAAAAATGAAAAGCGTTTGAAGTAGGAGAACAATTCAAGCATCGGCGTTGTCATCGATAAAAAGAAAAGGCTTGAAATACCGCCCAGAGACCGCGCAAAAACAAGAATCGCCAGATTGGCGCTTCCTTCTGTTATCGTCAATGACCGGCCGAACACGGGGATTTCCAAAAGTATGCCGCCGCCATTTCCGATGGCGAAAAAGGCTAGAATAACGCAGCTGGCGGCAACGAAGCCGAGGACGGATATGAATAGTTTGAAATACGTACCGACCGGAATTTTTCCAAACAAAAGGGTTGCCGAAATCATGCAAAACATAACAAAAGCCGGAAGGACAGGCGAATCGGCGAGAAGACCCGCTATAAGGGCGAAGAGGACTAAAAGCAGTTTAAGCGTCGTGTTTTTGTATCTCAGAGGACTGAGAAGCGCAACATCATCCAAGTTCCTCATCGTTTATCATCCCGTTCAAATGTTCCGGTCATATACAAATTCTTTTTTAGACAATAATAGTTTAAATGAATATGAGAAATGATGTTATAAAGCTTGTGTATAGCATTACAAACAAATCAAGCGGATTGTACCCTAAATTGAAAGTGTTTGGGAAAGGAGTTTGGAAAAGGAGTTTGGAAAAAAGAGTTTGGAAAAGGAGTTTGGAAAAAAGAGTTTGGGTGAAGAGTTCAAAAACGTCTTCATGTAGAAATGAAGGCGGCAGCCTGATTCTGAGATGTCGGGCGTTTTTTATTTTTCTGATTGTTATAGAAACTATTATTAAGTCAAATAACAGTCAAGGGTACATTATGTCAGAAAACGATTTTGAAAATTTAAACCAAACGGTGATTGAGAAAGCAACCGGTTCCGAGTCTTCTTCCGATTCGGCGCGGCTTGTTTTGGAAAATGAAGAGCTGCACGAGAAAATCAAAGAGCTGACGGAGGAGATTTCCGCGGTGCAGATTGAGAACGGAGAGCTGAAAGCCAATGTCTTGAAAATGACGCAGATTGTGGAAGACCACCGCTGGGAAATCCGCCGCATCAAAAATCAAGTGGACGATTTAACCAAAACGCCGTATTTCATCGCGACTGTGATGGAAATTTTTGATGAGGACGTGCTGATAAAACTCCACGGCAACAATCAGGAGATTTTAACGCACCGCGCGCCCGATTTCAAAGACGCCCTCGAACCCGGTATGCGTGTTGCCGTCAATGGCGCCGCTTATGTGATTATGGATATTCTCAGTCAATCGACCGATGTCCGCGCTCAGGTGATGGAACTCATCCGTTCTCCCAATGTCAGTTATGACCAGGTTGGCGGTTTGAGCGGTGTCATTCAGGAAGTTATCGAAACAGTTGAATTGCCGCTGACGCACCCCGAACTCTTTGAAAAGATCGGTATTGAGCCGCCGTCAGGCGTTTTGCTTTACGGCCTTCCGGGCACAGGAAAGACTTTGATTGCAAAAGCGGTGGCGACGCAGGCGAACGCGACGTTTATCAGAATGTCCGGTTCAGATCTTGTTCAAAAATTCGTCGGTGAAGGCGCTCGTTTGGTGAAAGACATTTTCGCTATGGCCCGTTCCAAAGCGCCGGCGATTCTTTTCATTGATGAAATTGACGCTGTCGGCGGTACCAGAACTTTTGACGGCACCAGCGGCTCGGCCGAAGTCAACAGAACCATGCTTCAGCTGCTTGCTGAAATGGACGGCTTTGACACCGGCGGCGACGTGAAGATTATGGCGGCCACCAATCGTAAAGATCTGTTGGACCCCGCGCTTCTTCGCCCGGGCCGTTTCGACCGCGCCATCGAAGTGCCGATGCCCGACGAAACTGCAAGATTTGAAATTTTACAAATCCATACATCAAAAATGAACTTAGACGCTTCAGTTGACTTGGCAAAACTGGCTAAGGATACGGCAGGTTTCAGCGGCGCCGATTTAAACGCAGTCGCCCGCGAAGCCGGCATTTTTGTATTAAGACGACGCGGCAACATCATTTCCATGCAAGACATGACGGAAGCTGCCAAGAAAGTCAAAAAGGACGATGAAAACCGCCGTTTCGCCGTGCCGAATGACATGTTCGCTTAATTTTGAAAACGACACGTCAGTTTTTCTGAAAAATTGAGAACCTTTTCCGGTTCTCAAAATTATTTTTTTTTGCCGCCGTTTGCATTGCTGCCGCTTGCATTGCTGCCGCTTGCATTGCTGCCGCTTGCATTGCTGCCGCTTGCATTGCTGCCGCTTGCATTGCTGCCGCTTGCATTGCTGCCGTTTGCATTGCTGCCGCTTGCATTGCTGCTGCTTGCATTGCTGCTGCTTGCATTGCTGCTGCTTGCATTGCTGCTGCTTGCATTGGCTGTCGCTTGCATTGGCTGCCGTTTGCATTGGCTGCCTCTTGCATTGCTGCCGCTTGCATTGGCTGCCGTTGTGCCTGCTGCCGCTTGCATTGCTGCCGTTGTGCCTGCTGCCGCTGTGCCCCGTTCGCGAAGCGAACGGCTGTTACAAAAAAAAGCAGATGCATTAGCTGCCTGCATTGGCTATCTGCATTGGCTACCTGCATTGGCTACTTGCATTGGCTACTTGCATTGGCTACCTGCATTGGCTACTTGCATTGGCTACCTGCATTGGTTACCTGCATTGGTTACCTGCATTGGCTACTTGCATTGGCTACTTGCATTGGCTACTTGCATTGGTTACCTGCATTGGTTACCTGCATTGGCTACTTACATTGGCTGCCATCTGCCACTTGGAACTTGCCACATGCATCTGCTTTTTTTTGTAATAGCCGTTCGCTTCGCGAACGTGGCACAGCTACCGCCACTGCTGCCGCCACTGCTGCTGCCGCCACTGCTGCTGCCGCCACTGCTGCTGCCGCCACTGCTGCTGCCGCCACTGCTGCTATCACCGTCACTGCCGTGCCTGCTGTTGCCACTGTTCCTGCTGCATTTCATTGCTGCCATTTCATTGCTGCCGCTTGCATTGCTGCGTTAGCATAAATGTCTCATGTTGTACATCTATGCTGTCAGCTGTTGCATAATGTTACGATAGATTTAAGTAATATATTATCTAATAATTATTTTTCGTCTACTTCGATGATACAGGTTCTGTCAGTCCTCCGGCCTGAGACGAGACATATGACGGTTTTCCGGCGGTGTCTCAAACGACCTGATCTGAACTTTCGAGGTAGAATCTGTTTTCCAACTGCTTTTGCAGGTATTTGCCCCCTATCATTTCAGCAGAAGAAATATCCGAGAATGATAGTCTTTGATCACACAGATCTTTTGTATTTGTAAGATCGAAACTTTTTCTTTTTTCGTTATGCTGAATGACGGTGAGTCTTATATCTCGTATATAAGCAAAACGATAAAAACAGAGACGAAAAAACAAAAACAAAAAACGGCAAAAACGAAAAACTCAAAAACGAAAAACTCAAAAACGAAAAACTCAAAAACGAAAAACTCAAAAACGAATAACCCAAAAACGAATAACCCAAAAACGAATAACCCAAAAACGGAAAACCCAAAAACGAATAATATAGAACGGTATCGTTAAAAAACGGAAGAAGAAACGGAATCGTTAAAAACGGAAGAGTCAAAAACGGAAGCATATGGAAAAACGAATGAACAGAACCATATGAAAAAACGAAGAAAGAATTTATGAAAACGAAAAAACGATTCGAGTATTGAAATGGAGAAGAGGAGCCATGACAAACAAAAACAAAGATTATATTTTAGTCTACACATCCTTCTCAGCAAAAAAAGAAGCGGAAGCAGTTGCAGAAGCTTTGATTGAGAGTAAAAAAATTGTTTGCGCAAACATCAGAAAGCATACCGCGGTCTATGTTTGGAAACATAAAACATACAAGGAGCGGGAGTTCGGCATCTTTTTGGTAACGGGCGCGGACAACTGGGAGGCAGTCAAAGAATTCATTTTGGCTAAACACTCCTATGAAGCCCCGACAATTATAAAAATCCGAATAGAGGATGCTAACGACAGTTTCAAAGACTGGGTGGATGAGAATTTGCTTACCTGTTCATCCGGTTAAAAAAAGTAAAAAAGTTTCTTTATCTTATTTTTTTTAGGAGATAGGAAACTTTATCTTTTTTTTCATGACGTTTAGCGGATGTCATCTTTCTCATCTTTCTTATCTTTCTTATATTTCTCATCTTTCATATCCGGCTAAACGAATCATATAAACAGAAAAAAAGAAAAAACGGAAAAAAACGAAAAAACATCAAGGGAGAAAAACATGAAAAAAACGTCCACGCCACTCATTTTTATATTTATACTTATATTGTCGGCCAGCTTTTTGCTGACCGGCTTTTCTAATGCCTCAATTCCCATGGAGGCCGAGCCTTTTCCGGATTCGTCTGTAACTTATTTCGGGTTGCGTTCAGCGGCGCCGGCAAGCACGGGTTTTTCGACTGTCGTGACAAACATTGCGGATTTGCAAAATGTCATTGACGCTGCCGAGCCCGGCGACAGAATCGTTTTGGATTTGGGTGAGGGGAAGCCGGTAACGCTGCCCGCTGCCATCACAATAGACAAAGACCTGACCATACAATCGGCAGACCCGGGTAACCCTGAAAAGAGGGTGATATTATACATTGAAGCCAAAGACCGTCATTTTCATGTGACGGACGGCATGGTAACGCTTTTCGGCCTCATTCTTGACGGGGGTAACAGCGCCGGCGGCATCGACGTGTCCGGCTGCGGCACAGAGCTTCACACCTATGATGTCGTTATTCAAAATTGCATGTTTTATTCCAACGACCGCGCTTCAGGCGGCGGCGTGTTTATACAAAAAGGCGGCGCTTACGTGATGTACAGCGGCGCCGTCATCAACAATATTGCCCTCGGCTCAGGCGGCGGCGTCTACGTGACAGACATCGGCAGCGTTTTTACACTGAGAGACGGTCTTATCAGCGGCAACAACGCCGTGTCTTCGGGTCAGGGTCAGTCTGTCTCAATGCTTGGAATTGGCGGGGGCGTTGCCGCTGCCGAGGACAGCAGCTTTATTATGTACGGCGGCGCCGTCAGCGGCAATAGGGTCATCGGCAATATGGCAAGAGACGCCTCTTTAATCGGCGGCGGCGGTGTCGGCCTTGACCGCTCTCTTTTTCTTATGGACGGCGGTATTATCGGCGGTATTCCCGGCGGCATCCCTAGCGGTATTCCGAGTGGCATTCCCGGCGGCATTTCCGGCGGCAGAGACGCGGGCAAAGACGCGGGCAGGGTCGCAGGCAATCACGCACCTTCGGGAGGCGGCGTTTACGTTGGCCGCAACTCTGACTTTATCATGGACGGCGGCTCCGTTTCGGGCAATTCCGCGGCGGATAAAGGCGGCGGCGTCTCCGTGTATTCGCATGGCACCCGCGAGAGCCGTTTTATCTTGCATGACGGTTCCGTCAATAACAATACGGCGAATTTCGGCGGCGGCGTTTATTTGAAAGCGGACCAAACCGCTTCTGTATTTGAAATGTCGGGCGGCGCGATTGAAAACAACAGGGCTGCCATCAACGGCGGCGGCATCTGCAATGAAAACATGGCAAGCGTCACCGCTGTCAATATCACCGGCGGCGAAATCGGCGGCAACAAAGCCGCTGAAGGCGGCGGCATTTGGTCGGGAACAACAGACACGGACAGGGCCAGAGTCAAAGTCGGCGCAGACGCCGTCTTTTCAGGCAATGCCGCAGGCGCGGCTTATGTCATGGACGACGACAGCGATATGACCGTTTATGACGGCGCGGTTCAGACAGCCGCCATTTCATTGCCCGCGCCCCTGTTTAACGCGTGGAACAATCACGATATCGGCTACACCGACGGAACCCCGATGACCGTGTACGCCGTGACGTACCGCGCGAATTGGCCGACCGGCGTCGGGGCACAAAGCGGCGACGTGCCGCGGGATAATTATTACTTAAGGAATACGCCGGCAGCGGTGAAGCCAAATACGGGCAGTCTTGAAAAAGAGGGTTATGTTTTCGCCGGCTGGTCGGAGAACAGGGCGGCGGCGACTCCGAGATACGCGGTGAATGGCGCCGCGGTCACGCCGAAAGCCTTCGGGATGAGAGGCGATACCGTTCTGTACGCGGTATGGACGGTTGACACGTCCGGCGGTTCAGTCACAAGCGAAACCGAACAGCCGAGTGCGCAAATTATGAAAAGTCCGGCGGATCTTCAAAATATTGAAGGTTCCGATGTTCCGGCCGGATCATCAACACGGGTCACACCGAAGACTGTTCTGGGAATTCTTGCCGTGATCGCTTTCGCGGTAACATCCAGCACAGGGGCAGTATTTTTCACTGCCAAAAAGGGAAGGTGAGAGGCCGAATCGGCCTTTCGCCCCTCTTAAATTTTACATTTAAAAAAACAGACTCTTTTATTTTTCACTTGTTTTTTTCACTTGTTTTTTTCACTTGTTATTTTTTCCATTCCTTTTTTTCTTTCGGAATATGTCAGCCAGTGGTAATAAAGGAAAAAACCGGCGATACCGCCTTTAAATGTGACTTTCAGCGCGCTGTCCCATTCATTTTCTTTAATTTTATCGCATTCCGTAAAGAATTTTATTTTTCTTTGGCGCTCTTCTTCGATCCATTTCAATAAATTTTCGGCGCCGCCGTCTTTGATATAATCGTAAGTGACAATGAAGTCCGCTTTCGCTTTGATATTTTTGGATGAAAAACGGCGTTTCAATTTGCTCGGCAGAAGAACGGAACCGGAATTGAAGGTTGTGATGCCGCCGCCCGTGTTATTGCTTTCATCGTTGTTATTGCTGTCATCGTTTTTATTGCTGTTGTTGCTGTTGTTGCTGTTATTGTTGTCGTATTCAAAATAAAAAAATTCAAACGGATTTTTACCGAGAAGTTCTTTGCCGCTTCTTTTGACATCTTCACTGTTATTGAGGTATACTGCCAAAAACGTCTGACCCGCGGCAAAACCGTTTTCAATCATTTTAAGGCATCCGCTGTTTTCAAAAGTGCGTTTGCCGATGAAAACAACGGTCATATCCGAATCCGCCAACAACTGCGCGGTCGTTTCATCGGACAATGTTTCATCAGACAAATTCAGATATGTCTCTAGCGGTGGCAGGCTGAAAATTTCGGGACCGAATGAAGAAGTGATCTTTTGAACCCTCTCATAGTCTGCCGAATCAAAACAAAAAGCGGTTTTCGTTGTCATATTTGAACATAAAAGGCCTTGATTCTATTTAAGGCGAAGTCTTTGATGTCCATTAATTTTGAAAAAAAGAACGGAAACCCTTTGTTCAAATAGTTTTATTTATGCCAAAAATGATAATGTATATTTGCAGCGAGGTTTAGCAACGAGGTTTAGCAACGAGGTTTAGCAACGAGGTTTAGCAACGAGGTTTAGCAACGAGGTTTAGCAGCGAGGCTTAGCAGCGAGATTTTATTGGATTTTACAGGATTTTACAGCGAGATTTTACAATGTTCCGCGGGCGAGCAAACAGAAAATCATATTTTTGGAGCGTTTTGTTTTTACTTCTTTGTATGCTTATCGCACCCGGATACGCTTCACTTCCGCCGCTCGATTTTATAATTTATTGTATTGGTATATTTCCTTGGATCTCAAGGGCGGTACAAAGATTACATGATTTTAATATGTCCGGCTGGGTTATTCTGCTTCCGATAATTATTATGGTTGCTTCTATCGGACTTAGTTTAATAACTGATAAACTGGATTCTTATATGTTCTATCTTGTGTTTATGACGCCCTATGTTTTTATTATCCTGTTGCTGTTTCCGAGCGGAACGCGAGGACGTAACAAGTACGGCTAACAAGTATGGCTAACAAGTATGGCTAACAAGTATGGCTAACAAGTATGGCTAACAAGTATGGCTAACAAGTATGGCTAACAAGTATGGCTAACAAGTATGGCTAACAAGTACAGATAATAAGTACGGATAACAGGTTAGAATATAATTTTATTTTTCTTTGATTCGAAAAAAAAGAAGGGGAGACTCTTTCGAGTCTCCCCTTTTTTATGCTGATGCTCCAGTCGGGATTTGAACCCGAGTCTTCGGCTCGAAAGGCCGGAATGATTGGCCGAGCTACACTACTGGAGCATACGATTGATAATGATATGCTTATCGTTTTTATTTAAAAGATGGTTACGCTTCCTCATTCCTTAGGGAGTGCGAGCATAACTAGGTATCGCAGTTATTTATAAGTTTTGGTATTTCAATTTACACATACGAAAGGGTTGCAACCCGATGCTTGAAAAGGCAAAAGTGAAGTCAAAATAATGGCAAAATAAAGGCAAAATGAATGTAAAAATGAAATTTCTAAGCCCCGAAGCGGAAGTGTACAGCCACCGAGGGGCTTTTTATATAGATAAACAAAAATGAAAGGAAAATGAAACCGTTTCATTTTCCGAGTGTTTTAATGTTACTCGTAAACGGTTTCATCGTCGTCTTCATCAACAAATTCAAAGTCGTCCGCCTTTATTTCTTCAATAAATTCGGGCGGCATTTCAGCGTCAGTCAGCACCTCAGCGTCAGGCTGTTCGGGTTTGGCCGAGCTGTTGTATCCCATTGCCGCATACATTTCTCCCGGGTTTTCATGAAGGTTCATGATCCAGAAAGTCAGCGCCGGGCAATATTCGGGCCGGCATTCACCGGAACAGCCGGTGCATGGCGAAAAGATTCCGTTGACCATTAAAATGTCATAGTTTTTCTTTCTTTCTTGCGTGACGGCCTTTAAAAGATAGGTTTTTGTGCCGCTGACAACGGCGTCTTTACGAAGAATCTGTCCCGAATCCAATAATTTTTTCAAAATTCTGGAACATTTGCGGCTGTCAATGCCGACTGTCTTCCAAATATCATTTTGATAAACATTGCCGAGACTGTTCTTGATTAAATTATAAACTTTTTCTTCAACGCCGAGATTTTCATCAACCGGTTCCTCAACAACCTTTTTCGATTTTCGGCCCGCTTTCTTGACGGGTTCGCCGGCTGTTTCGTCTTCGTTGGCAGGTTCTGCCGCTGCCTTCGCCTTTCTGCCCGGTTTTTTGACGGGTTCTTCAGCGGTTTCGGTTTCCTCGGCCGGTTCTGCCGCTGTCGCCGCCTTTGCCTTTCTGCCCGGTTTTTTGACGGGTTCTTCAGCGATTTCGGTTTCCTTGGCCGGTTCTGCCGCTGTCGCCGCCTTTGCCTTTCTGCCCGGTTTTTTGACGGGTTCTTCAGCGATTTCGGGTTCTTTGGCCGGTTCTGCCGCTGTCGCCGCCTTTGCCTTTCGGCCCGGTTTTTTGACGGGTTCTTCGACGATTTCGGGTTCTTTAGCCGGTTCTGCCGCTGCCTTTGTCTTTATAACCGGTTTTTTGACGGGTTCATCGGCAATTTCCGCTTTTTTAGCGGGTTCCGGTTTTTTGACGGGTTCCGCTTTTTTGGCGGGTTCCGCTTTTTTGGCAGGTTCCGCTTTTTTGGCGGGTTCCACTTTTTTAACGGGTTCCGCTTTTTTGACGGGTTCCGCTTTTTTGGCGGGTTCCGCTTTTTTGACGGGTTCCGCTTTTTTGGCGGGTTCCGCTTTTTTGACGGGTTCCGCTTTTTTGACGGGTTCCGCTTTTTTGGCGGGTTCCGCCTTTTTGACGGGTTCCGCTTCTTTTTCCGGTACCTTCGGCTTTGCAGTTGATTTTCTCGAGGAAACGGATTCAGTGACTTCTGCCGGCGCTGCTTTAGGTTTCATGACAGCTTTTGCAGTTTTTGCGGCTTCTGCAGCTTTTGCGGTTTCTGTCGTTTTCTTGGAAGTATTATTTGCCGCCGTCTTTTTTTCCGGCGTTTCTTCAACGGCAACCGTCTTTTTCACGGCTGTCTTTTTAACGGGAGTTACGGATTCTTCGGCCGACGTTGACGTTGAAATTCCTAAAATTTCCGTCAATTCTTTTTGAGAAGCGGTTTCGGCTTTCGTTCCTTTAGCACTGCTTTTCTTAGTGCTCTCCTTCTTGACGTTTACACTCATGTTGTTCTCCGCGGTTTTTGACTTTCGTACTCGTGACACGATGCCGAGCATAACGCAATCGCGTTTACTCATCAACAGGCGTAATTAAGATGATATTGTTTCCTCTTAACACGACTGATTTCAGTGATCTTTCTTTTCGGCCGTTGACGATTTCAACGGTGTCGACCAAATGCAGGTTCATGTAGTCATCCACCGTGCTGAGTGTTCCTTCAAGGAGGTTCGTGTCGCCTTTCATCTCGACAAGAACGCGTGATCCGACAATTTTTTGAACTTTCTTATTTGGGAACAAAATAATCCCTCTCTTTTTGACTTGAATTAAAATGAAAACGCACGCTTATAATGGAAACGAACGCTAAAAAAATATGAACGCTGAAAAATGAAATGTTTAAAAAATAAGAAGCTTGATTCTGATTTTTAAAATTTCATTCATCGTTCATAAAAAATTTATTAAAATTTCATTTAGATTTCGGCATTTAAAGCGTTTATGTGATATAAATCTTTATAGCTGTCTGCCGAATGCTTATTTTCTTCATCCTGCTCGGTTACGCGTAGCCGTCCAAAACGTTTCCGGCGCCGCCCGTCATGTTTTTATTCTCTTCGGACGGTCTGCGCCCCTGCGTTTTAATCGGGCCGAACTTTGACTCATAATCTTTTACATTCTGGTCCAGCCAGCGGGCCAATTCCATCGCGGCAACCGGTGATAAAATCACTTCCGTTCCGATTTTCCGGTGAACTTTTCTGACACCGTCAGACCGGCCGAGTTCGGGGTCGTCATTGTAAAAGCTAATCCTGAAATCATAAATGTTGTTGACGCCGATTGCGCCGATGGCGTAAAACCTTTTAAAATCTTCTTCTTTAACGATTTCGACCGTGATTTCAATGCGCTTTCCTTCTGCCGGCGCATTATTGTTTTGGGATTCCGGTTTATTGTCACTCATTTTTGTTGCTCCTGATTGTTGTTGATTGTTATTTTGAAACTGATCGTTGCTGATTGTTATTTTGAAACTGATCGTTGCTGATTGTTATTTTGAAACTGATCGTTGCTGATTGTTATTTTGAAACTGATCGTTGTTGATTGTTTTTTTGAAACTGATTCATATTGAAAAAACATAAAAATTATTTTTAACGTCACATACTGTTAACTGTAAAATTCATTGGACAATTAAATAAATTTCTCATCCTCTGATTTTAAGGCGCAGTTCTTTTGCCTCTTCCGCCAAACCGTTCTTTTTCATGGTTTTCGCAATCAACTCAACGGCTTCCAGATTTCTGACGGCGTCTTCCAAATACGAGAAGACATCTCCGACATACGCGGTGATCCCGTATTCGCTTTCCAGCTCCCGTATGATTTGAACGGGTTCATGCCCTTTCATCCGGTAAAGCAGAATTTTTTCGGAAAACTTCCGCTCGGCGCAGCCGCAGTACGGGGATTCTTTGCAGGAGCAGACGAACATGTCCGTTGCAAAGTTCAGAAGCAGTTTTTGATATTTCGGACTGACCTCTCTTAAAACGGTTCCGTCAAACATGATATCCAAAAACGCGCCCTGAAAGACGCGCGCCGGCAAGTTCATCCGCAGTTCCTTTGAAATCTGTTCGGCATATTTGAAAACCGCGCCGGCGAAGAATTCCAAGTTCGTCACAATACGAAGGGCAGAGATGTTCGCTTTGATTGAATCCGTAATCATAAATGTTTTTGAAACCGAAAGGAAATGCGCCGACGCAATTTTCCCGATTTCCGTTTGCGTGATTTCTTTGCCTTTCACTTCCGCGAATTTGTATTTCTGAAGTTTCAAAAGCATGATGTTTTCATTAACGGCGCCGAACATCAGCGACAGGATTTTCATTAAATCACTTTTGGAAGACGTAACAGATATGGACGCCAACAGCTCTTCCAGCTGTTCTTCTTCGCCGTAGTCGAAATTTTCAGCCGTCATCGTTCCTTTCAAAAGAGAAATCGCGACGTCTTCTTCCGTTTCCTTTGTTCCCGCCGAGTACGATTTGCCGGGGACGGGCATTAAAATGACAATGCCTCTGTCATGGTAATCAGGTCGGCCGGCGCGCCCGCTCATTTGTAAAAAGTCTTGAACGGTCAGCCAGTCAATGCCCATTGCCAGTGATTCAAATATGACTTGCGACGCCGGGAAGTCAACGCCTGCCGCCAGCGCCGCTGTCGTGACGACCGCCGGAATTTCACCGCGCCCGAATTTTGTTTCAACGCGTCTTCTTTCATGCTGATTCAGGCCGGCGTGGTAATAAGCGGACGGCATCGGCAGCGCATTTGATATGTTTTGAGAATTCGCGCGCGAATTTGTAAAAATGATGGTTTGGCCGCGGTGGCCTTTGGAGGATTTCATGTTATATTCATCTTCAATCAACCGTGTCATCAGCCTGACTTTTTCATGTTCCTGAACGAAAAGAAGATGCCTTTCAATCGGAACGGGGCGATGTTCGTAAAGAACGAGTTCGGCGCCGAGCTTATCGGCGAAATACTTCGGGTTGCCGACCGTCGCCGACAAATAAATAAATTGAGCGTCGGGGGCGGTGTACCTCATTCGCGCAATCAAACCGTCTAAGCGGTGGCCGCGCTCGGCGTCTGTCAGCATGTGAACTTCATCAATAACGACGGTGCCGACTTTTCCCAAACTGTCCGTCTCTCCCAAACGCAAAAGATGGTCGATGCCTTCATAAGTGCCGACAATAATGTCCGCGTCCATTGTTTTTTTCATGAACGACGTTTCTTTGGTTTTGATCATTTCGGCGCCGATTCGAATAGATGTCCTCAAACCGATTTCGTTGTAGCGGGTTGTGAATTGGTCATATTTCTGATTCGCCAGCGCGACGAGCGGCACCAGATAAAGCATTTTGCCGCGGTTAGAGAGAATGTTTTCAACGCCGCCGATTTCGCCAATCAGCGTTTTGCCGGTGGCTGTGGCGGAGACGATCATTAAATTTTTCTTTTCCAAAAGGCCGGCTTCAACGGCAAGCGTTTGAACGGGCATGAGGTCTTTGGATTTTTTTAAAAGCAGGTCTTTCAGCCGTTTATGAATTCGTAGTGATTTCACGGGCATTTTTCTTTCATTATCGGATGAAACGATTGTGTCGTATTTTGTCGTGCTTTCGTCAAGACGGTCGGCATTCAGCATGGAAATCGTTTTATCAAAATCTTTGGTCCGGTCCAGCACGCGTTCAAAAAATTCAACGGTTGAGTCGCCCATATGTTGTTTGGAATTTCGAAGCGCTTTTTTAAGTTCGTCTTTGGCGCAATCGGGGCATATGGTTTCCTTTCCGTATTTGACGGAAGATTTGTTAATAAAATTAAAACGCCTCTGAAGCAAGCAATGGCGGCAAATGTCAACCGTGTCGTTTTTCAGCTGGTACGCCTTGAACATGCAGGTCAGCTCTTCCGTCTTTATCACCGGCGTGTCTCTCGCTGTCATAATGCGGTTGGCCTTTTTCATCAGCTCCGTAAAGTCTTTCGTCGGGTAATATTCCTCATCGGAAAGAACTTTCCCTTCTCTTTTCACAACACGGACCTTATGCGGCCGAAAACCCGCCGTATTTTGCTTGAGTTCAAGCTCTCCTGTCCACAGCGGCTCGCGTTTTTTATCGGCGATGGCCATGACCGTGAAGCTTTTTCCTTTCCAAGCGAAGAGAATCCATAACATTAGGTACCAAAACGGGAGAGGAGTTTAAATATCTTTATATTTGAAAAATTTTCATGACGAAAAAGAAGCGTTTTCACGAAGTAAAAGCCGCGTTTTCATGACATAAAATAAGTGTTTTCATGAAAGTTAAAAAAGCGTTTTCACGAATGTCCCTAACAGTTTCATCATTTTCAAGGAATGCTTGGAAAGCATGAGTTTCCGAATCAAAACAGAAGGATGGTCCATGTCGCCGTATTCCGTAATCATGTCCAAAATGTCGGGGTCGTTTAATTTGTCAAACAACTCGTCCATCTCTTTATCCGTCAAATTTACCCGATACGCGTGAGCGCGCATGCCGATTTCCGATTCCCGCCCGAGTTCTTTCTTCCAACGTTTTTCATATTCGGCCATCTTCTTTTCAGAATAATCATTTTCAAAAATCGCTTCCGCCGCGACTTTCGCCGCGATTTTGGCGGCAACCGCGCCTGTATAAACGCCGCCGCCCGAGACGGGCTTACATTGCCCCGCCGCGTCGCCGACAACCATCAGCCCTGCCGCGTATGTCTTTTTCATCGGGCCGAGCGGAATGCTGCCGACAACAAAATCGGTGTATCCCGATTTCAGCCTCTCGCTGATGACGGGATTTTGAATCAGGTGATTCAGGTAAGAGACGGCGGTTTGGTCTGAATCTGCCGGTTGTTCATCGTTTTTCGATTCATCGGCTTTCAATTCATCGGCTTTCAATTCATCGGCTTTCAATTCATTTCCTTTTGTTTTTCCGGCGGCTTCAACGGCTTTCAGGTCAACGGCAAGGCCGATTCGGGAAACTGTTTCAGAAACCGGAATTGTCCACGCAAAAAAACCCGGCGCCGCCCGACCGGCGAAAATCTCCACGTAATCCGTGTCGTTTGATTTGTAATTCGCTTCGACCTGAATTCCCGGAAGCACTTTTTCACACGGCGCAAGGCCAGCGAATCCGGCGGTTCGGCTTCGGGCGCCGTCCGCGGCAATTATTATTTTGGCGTACAGCGTTTTTAATTCGCCGCCGTGACGGATTTTAAGAGCCCGGCATTTCATATCGCCGGAATCATCTGCAAACACAACTTCTTCCATCCCGACAGCCTGCGCTTTCATCAAATATTCGGCGCCTTCTGCCGCGGCTTTTATCGCCAGTTGTCTGTCAAACATTTTTCGGGAAACGACATACGCTTTTGTTTCCTTTCCGGTGATCCGAAGCCGTCTTCCCGACGGCGGATAAATGTCGGCGCCTTTGACTGAATTTAATACAAAAGAAGAATCCGGTTCCATGTCCGTTTCCCGTAGAGCTGCCGTGCTCAGCAAGCCGGCGCATTGAACAGGTGAGCCGATGCTGACGTTCTCTTCGACGACAAGAACGCGGGAAAGACCGTTCAACTTGGCGTATCGGGCCGCCGTTGATCCGGTGGGACCGCCGCCGACAACGATGACATCAAAAATTCCGCTTAAATCCATTTCAATCCACTCTTTTCGTTTTTATCGGCGGATTTATTCCCTTATAATATCCCCTTATCATTTTGGTTGTTTATCCGGCTGCTTACTTCATTTGCTTATTTCGGCTGTTTCTGTTCCGGCAGATACGGAAGCGGCATTGTATTAACCAAAAGAGAGCTGTTGACGTATTTTGCCCGCTCGAGAAGCAATTCTCGGCCGGGACGCGTCAGCGCAACCAGCGGGACAGACGTGCCGACTTGGAGCAGCGGTTTGATTTCTCTTAAACTGCGCGAAGCGCACAGTGTGATTATATCCGCGTTTTCGGCCATCAGGGCTGCGTTTGTCCGATTCAGTCCCGTCGTGTGAACGGCGATGATGATGAAGCGAGCGTCCGATTCTGTTTCTATTTTTCTGATTTCCGCGGCGACTTTTGCGTCTATGGTCGTTACCGCGATTTTCTTGAAACCGAGCGCCGCCGCGGCTTTCGCACCCGCGAGCGAATCAATGACGGCGGTTTTTTCATCCAAAATAATGCCGTTTCGGTCTTTGATTTTTTGAATAATTTCGGGAATCGGAGAGGTTTCGACAAGTCCTGACATACGGGCGCCCATTCCTTGTACAAGAGACGGGTTGCTTGTAATGACGGTTCCCGCGCCGTCGCAAACGGTGACAGACGCGTCAATAATACCGTGCTGAAGCCCCGACATCATTGTTTCCGACGCGCCGAAACCGACGAAGTCTTCAAAATCGTCTAAAAGGCGATCGGGTGTGAATAATCCGAATGTTTTAATCCGGAATTCCATATTTTCTTTAATTTTTTCCGGCGTAATCTCTTTCATGCCGCGCGCCTTTTCAAAAAGAGGACACCACGAAATTTCGGGGTTGGATACTTCGACAACCTGACCGTTCTCAATCACAACGCGGGCATTGCCCACCATTTCCATGACATGGCGCATAATTTGTTCACTCATCCTTGATTATTCTTAATTTTCTTAATTATCCTTAATCATCCTTAGATTACTCTTAATTATCCTTAATTTTTCCGTTACTGTTCAACCCTTTTTCACAGCTTTATACTTATGCCATCTATTCCCTGATTTTTTATAATTGTAATAATTGTTTAGAATACAGGCGCAAAATATTAAACATTGAATCTCCTACCAAAATCCTACTAAAAAAAGACAAAAACGGAAATCTCATTTATTCATTCATTTATATCATTTATTTTCATTCATTTTATCATTTATTTAATTAAAAATTTTAACCATTCCGTCTCTAAAGAGTGATTCGCATGAAATACGCAGAACGAATTGAAACGCTTCCGCCTTATCTGTTTGCTTCGATTGATGAGTCCAAACAAGCTTTGATCAGCAAAGGCGTTGACGTTATTGATTTAGGCGTCGGCGACCCCGACAGGCCGACCCCGAAACACATCGTCGACTCTATGATTCAGGCGGCCGCCGACCCGGTCAACCATCGGTATCCGTCCTACACAGGTTTGATGGCTTTTCGAGAAGCCGCCGCCAAGTGGTGCAAAGACACGCGCGGTTTGGACTTTGACCCGAAAACGCAGGTTCTGTCTTTAATCGGTTCCAAAGAAGGCGTTGCGCATGTTCCGCTCGCGTTTGTCAACCCGGGAGACGTTGTCCTTTGCCCGAATCCGGGTTATCCCGTCTACGCCATCGGCACGAAGTTCGCGGGCGGCGTTCCCTACGACATGCCGCTTCTGAGCGAAAACAACTTCTTGCCGGACTATGACGCCATTCCCAATGACGTTTGCCGGAAAGCGAAAATGATGTTCATCAACTACCCGAACAACCCGACCGGCGCCGTTGCCGATAAAAAATTCTTTGAAGAAACCGTTGAATTCGCTAAAGAGAACGACATCTTGGTTGTTCACGACAACGCTTATTCCGAAATGGTTTATGATGATTACAAAGCGCCGAGTTTCCTTGAAGTCGACGGCGCGATAGACATCGGCATTGAGCTTTATTCCATGTCTAAGACATATAACATGACCGGCTGGCGCCTCGCTTTTGCCGCCGGTAACAAAGAAATGATCGCGGGCTTTGGCAAAGTGAAGGCCAACATCGACTCGGGTGTCTTTGACGCCGTTCAGCGCGCCGGCATCACCGCTTTAACCTCTTCTCAGCAGTGCGTTTCTGACATGAACAAGGTCTATCAGGAAAGGCGCGACGCTCTTGTCAAAGGCTTGGCGTCTGTCGGTTTGGAAGTCAAACCCCAGAAAGCGACTTTCTATCTCTGGTGCCCCGTCCCGAAGGGAACAAACTCAATGGCATTTGCCGAGCTTTTATTAAAGGAAACCGGAATCGTTGTCACACCCGGCGTCGGTTTCGGCAGCGCCGGCGAAGGTTATGTCCGTTTCGCGCTCACCAAAGAGGTTGACCGCATCAACGAAGCGGTTGCCAGAATTGATAAAATCCGCTCCAAAATTTAATTTTAGAATTTGTGAAACCGGATTTCCGGTTTCTCCGTTATTTTTATTCAGTGAGTAATATTTTATCATTTCATTTCGATTTTTCATATTAAAGGCATATCAAAGGCATATCAAAGGCATGCCAAAGAAATATCAAAGGCATATCAAAGGCATGCCAAAGAAATATCAAAGGCATATCAAAGGCATGCCACAGACATATCAAAGGCAAACCAAGATCATGTATCAAAGAGAACATTTTCAGCTGAAGGAAACGATTGTCACAATTTTGGCGGACCGCGCCGAATGGATTGACATCGCCAAGGCGGAGATTAACGCTTCCCGCCTCGTTATTGAAAATTATATCTCTGCTCATCCTTTTTTCAAAGCGACGCTGGAATCTTACGCTCCCGATGAAAATGCCCCCCTTCTTATCCAAAGAATGATTCGGGCCGGCAACACTTTCGGAATCGGCCCCATGAGCGCGGTCGCGGGTACGATTGCCGAAGCGGCGGTGATGAAAATGAAAGAAGCGGGGGCTGTTTTCGCGCTTGTTGATAACGGCGGCGACATGGCAATTTATAATACAGGCAGCGAACCGACTGTCGTCGGCGTCTATGCCGGAACCGGCGGCGTTCAAAATACCGGCTTTCTCATTGAGCCCGCTGATGCCATATTGGGAATATGCACATCTTCGGGAACCGTCGGTCCTTCCGTCAGCTTCGGCATCGCGGACGCGGCCATTATTTTTTCAAAAAACGTTTCACTGGGAGACGCGGCGGCGACAGCGCTTGGAAATGCTTTGAAAGAATCGGGCGCAGCTAACATTGAAAAAGCGCTTCTCGTTGTATCAGGTATTGACGGAATTGACGGGGCGGTTTTGATTCAAGGCGGCGACACCGGATTTATCGGGAAAGTGCCCCGTTTGGTTAAAGCGAATGTCGATTATGATATCATCACAAAAGGATAAAACGGATTGGATAAAACGGATAGGATAAAACGGATAGGATAAAACGGATAGGATAAAACGGATAGGATAAAACGGATAGGATAAAACGGATAGGATAAAACGGATAGGATAAAACGGATTGGATAAAACGGATTGGATAAAACGGATAGGATAAAACGATAATGGTAAAACGAAAACGAACGGGATAAAACGAAAACGAACGGGATAAAACGAACCGGAAAAAAGTAAAAAGAAAGGATAATAAGAAAATTCAGAATTCGTCTGTCTGTTCTTATGTTCTTAAAGAATCCGGCGCCTCAAAGATTCGGTTGTGCCGTCTCATTCTTTTTTTGAATAATTCTTTTCAATTTTTGCCAGCAATCATCAAATATTTCTTGATTGCCGCCGTCCAAATCGAAAATTTCAAAATCGTATGTATCGGCAAACTGCTTTACAAGATCATCCGTATTTTTTGTGTAGTGAAGGCCGGTTTCCAAACGGGCGATTCGTTTATAGTTGGAGGCTTTGAACATGTATTTATTCATTTCAACTATCTGCTCTCTCGTTATATCTTTCATGCCAATGCAGTAATTGAAAAATTCATCGGTCGTCGCCTCATACATCGGCGTGAAAATGAACGTTCCGACGCCGTTAAAACTGCGAAGCAAATTTAAATATTGTCGGCGCCCGCCGAGCGTTGCGCCGATGCAGTCATCCACGATTGCGCCGTCGGGGTCCCTGAGAATGACAACCGGACAAATGTCTCGAAAATCTTCTTCCACGCGGCCCAAAACATTGCCGCATAAGCCGTAAAGCAGGTAAATGCCGTCTGTTTTTTTGGCAAAAATTTCCAAATCTTTGTAAACTTCTTCTTTCAAAAGTTTCGGCAGCATGTGAAGGCCGAGTTCCAAATTCCAAACAATCAAAGAAATGCCGGCCGAGCCGTCTGTGCTTCGTCTCGCCAAATCCGGAACCGACATGATCAACGGCACCTCCCTGTAAGAAATGCCGGCGTCATCCAACTTTTGATTAAATTCAAAGTGTTCGCCGTTTGCGATCACCGTCACATCGCTGATCTCAGGGTCGTTTTCAATCAAATAGATGATTTCATCCTGAAGCATTTTACAACTCAAAACACCGATAACAACCATATTTCCGCCCCTTGCTTTGGAATATTATGAAACATTTTAAAACGTTTTATGAAAAATGATATGAAATTGATTTTCTCTTTGATTTACTTTATCTTTTTGATTTACTAAGTCATTTTGATTTATTTAGTCATTTTGATTTACTTAGTCTTTTTGATTTCCTTTGTCTTTTTGATTTACTTTGTCTTTTTGATTTACTTTGTCTTTTTGATTTACTTTGTCTTTTTCTTGGGCGCTGTTTTGGGCGCCGGTTTGGGAACGTCGGCAGCTATCATTTTATGGCTTTTATCCATGACCTTTTTTAAGTATTCCGCCGTGTAGCTGCCTTTTTTTGTCACGATTTCTTCGGGCGTTCCTTTCGCAATGATTTTTCCGCCGTCGTTTCCGCCCTCGGGACCCATGTCTATGATGTAATCGGCGCTTTTGATGATATCCAGATTGTGTTCGATGACTACAACTGTATTGCCCATGTCCGCCAAGTCGTTTAATACCGAAATCAGCTTTTTGACATCTTCAAAGTGAAGGCCGGTCGTCGGCTCATCCAACAGATAGATTGTTTTGCCGGTCGCTTTTTTGGACAATTCCCGCGTGAGTTTGATGCGCTGTGCTTCGCCGCCGGAAAGCGTGGTTGAGCTTTGACCCAGTTTGATGTAATCCAAACCGACGCGCGACAGCGTATTCAGTTTATCGTGAATGTACGGGATTTTCTCAAAGTGCTCTAAAGCTTCCGCCACTGTCATATCCAATACTTCCGCGATGGATTTGCCGTTGTACTTCACTTCCAGCGTTTCTTTATTGTAGCGGGTGCCTTTGCACTCCTCACATTCAACATAGACGTCCGGCAGGAAGTTCATTTCGATTTTAATCAGACCGTCGCCTTGGCAAGCTTCACAGCGGCCGCCCTTGACGTTAAACGAAAAGCGGCCGGGCGTATAGCCGCGAATCTTCGCTTCTTTCGTGGCGGCGTAAATTTCACGGATTTTATCAAAAATTTTCGTGTAAGTCGACGGATTTGACCGCGGGGTCTTGCCGATTGGGTCTTGGTCAATGACAATCACTTTGTCGATTTTTGTGTCAAACTGAAGGGATGTAAAGTCTCCGCCATCCATTTTTGAATGGTAAAGCACATTCATCAGCGCCGGGTACAGCGTATTGTATATCAAAGTTGACTTGCCTGACCCGGAAACGCCCGTTACGGCCGTTAAAACGCCGATAGGGACTTCAAGGGTGACGTTTTTCAAATTATGCGCTTTGGCGCCCGTCATTCGGATACATTGATCGGATACGCGGCGTTTTGCCGGAATCGGAATGTGTTCAATCCCCGCCAAATACCGTCCCGTTAAAGACTTCGGGTCCGCGATGATTTCACGGGGCGTTCCCGCCGAAACGACATGCCCGCCGGCGACGCCTGCGCCCGGTCCCATATCAATCACATAATCCGCGCTCAAAATCGTATCTTCGTCGTGTTCGACAACGACTAACGTGTTATCCAAATCGCGAAGGTGACGAAGCGTTTCAATCAGTTTTTGATTGTCGCGCTGGTGTAAACCGATGGACGGCTCATCCAAAACGTACAAAACGCCGGTCAAATTAGAACCAATCTGCGTTGCCAGCCGAATACGCTGAGCTTCGCCGCCGGATAATGTTCCCGAATTTCTGAAAAGCGTCAAATAACCGATGCCGACTTGTTCCAAGAAAGCCAAGCGGACCCGGATTTCTTTCAAAATCAGTGTCGCGATTTCCCGCTGTTTTTCCGTCAGCGGCAAATCTTTAAAGAATTCAATGGCATCCGTGACGGAAAGCTTTGTCGCGTCGATGATGTTTGTGTCGTTAATCTTTACCGAGAGCGCCTTTTTATTCAGGCGTTCGCCTTCGCATGTCGGGCATTTCGTCACCGTCATGAATTTTTCAAGCTCTTGGCGGCGGTATTCTGACTCTGTTTGCCCGTACAGGCGGGTGCACTGGGGCATGACGCCTTCCCATTTGTTGGATGACGTGTAATTAAATTCCCCGTTGTTCATTGACATGTTGAATTTGATTTTGTCATCCGAACCGTACATCAGCGCGTTGTACTGTTCCTCTGTTAAGTCTTTGATCGGTGTCAGGGGCGAGAAATTGTAGTGTTTGGCAACGGAAACCAAATACTGCTGGCGGTACCCGTCAAAGTAGTTTTTGTAAACAGAAACGGCGCCTTCCGCGATGGATAAACTCCGGTCGGGAATAATCAGGTTTTCATCAAATTCCATTTTAAAGCCGAGCCCGTTGCAATCGGAACAGGCGCCAAACGGGCTGTTGAATGAAAACATACGCGGCTGCAGCTCTTCAAAAGACAAACCGCATTCGGGGCAAGCCATTTTGGAAGAGTAAATCGCTTCGATAATTTCTCCGGCATCGTTTTTGTCGTTTCCGGTGGAAAGGCTGTCGTTATCGTTTTTCTTTCGTATTGTCTTTTGAGACAACCCGCGTGTTCCGCCGCCGTCTTTCCTAAAGGAATTCGGGGGACCGTTGACATAAATGAGTCCGCCGGAGCGGCCGACAGCGCGTTCGCAAGCCTCGACCAAACGCGAACGCTCATTTTCATCGTCCGCGTCAATGCGGTCGATCACAATATCAATGTCATGCATTTTGTAGCGTTCCAGTTCGATTTCCTCGTCCGTGCGGTAAATTTCGCCATTGACCCGGACCCGCGTCACTCCTTC
>WRCE01000012.1 GCA_009784005.1 Candidatus Methanimicrococcus labiotermitis | reverse complement strand
TCACCAAATCCGGAACAGTGCCGTCCTTATCAATGATGCCGGTCTGCGTCAGACTCCAGCCCATGAACAAAACGTCATAGCCGTTATCCTGAGCGTGCGTCGGGCGTGTTGTGGTGTTCAACGTGTATGTGCCGGCAATCAATCCTGTCTCATTCGCGGGACCGTTATCGTTGCCGCCGTTGACGTGGTAAAGAATACTGTATTGCTTTTCCCTGACATCGGGTGTACCGTCGCCGTTCTTGTCATAGCCCCAAACCGCGTAAACAGTCACGTCCTTGTCGTCTATTGTGACCTCAGCCACCAAAACCGGAACAGTGCCGTCTTTATCAATGATGGCTGACTGCGTCAGACTCCAGCCCATGAACAAAACGTTATAGCCGCCGTCCCGGTCATGCGCCGGGAATGTTGTTGTGTTCAGCGCATAGTTCGGCACAGGGGCGGTTGTCTCGGTACCGGGGCCGCCCGCGCCGCCGTTTGCGTCATAAATGACATCGTATTCTGTCAGCGTCATTTTGGCGTACACAGTCACGCTTCCTGTCGTACCGGCGGCGATACCTGTCCTCGGCGTTGTAAACGACGGCTCTTCAAACCAGCCGTCGAATCTGTATCCGAAACGCTCTGCGCTTTTGAAAGTGATGTCGCTTGTCACGTTATAAGTTTCCGGATTGGAATGCTCGGCGTCAGAAACGCCGGCGTAAATGATCGGGTATTCGTCGGGATTGCCGCTGCCGTCGCCCCATTTGGCGTAGAAGGTTTTGTCTCCGATGACGCGGGGGCCAAAAGCCGTCACGGCAGAGCCTGTGAAATCGGAACCGGCATACCAGCCGTTGAACGTGTAACCGTTTTTCTCCAACGTATGAAGCGTGACGGCAGACGTGATGTTATAGGTAGTCACCGCCTTGCCGCTGACGGCGGCGCCGGCGATATTGTCAACGTAATCAATCGTATAGGTATCGGGCCCATAGTTGAAAACGATCTCATTGCCTGCCGCTTTAATGGTCAGGGTCACGCTCACAGGATCAACCGCCGTGTAGCCGGCAATATCAACCGCATTTTCGATCACCTGCGCGCCCATTGTTTGGCCGGTCACGATTTTAGCGGCTTGCAGCGGCGTGTTTGTCCCCTGCAGATAATAGTGTACTGTGTACGTCATGTCCGTATTTTGAGTGTAGTAGAAAGTAAACTCGTTGTTTGACGGGTTAAGGGTCTTTGTAACGCTCGACGGCTCCAGAACCATGTAGCCCGGAATCTTTGCGGCTTCTTCTGTTATTGATTGGCCGATGGTCTGATTGGTCATTTCCTTATCGGCTTTTACGGAAACATCGGTACCGTACAAATAATAATGCACGGTGTATGACGTATCAAAAAGGCTTGTCCGCACCCACAGCGCCGGATAAACATACCCGTTCGTTTGGGGACCGTTATAGTCTTGGAAAGCGTAACCCATGTAAGACAAAGAACCTGCAAAATTGTTGGTATCACCCGCGGTTCGAAGCCACATACAAGAGTGTTCGCTTTTGGGGAGGGTGATTTTGTCAAAGTTAGCGCTCGCGATGTCATTACTGTACATCGTCTGAGTCTGATCCCTCAAAAAATATATTTTTGATAAAAACTCAGCCGTTTCGCTATAACTCAACGCGAAAGCAACATCCTCGCCCGTTCTCGCTTGGTTGAATGTCGGCGTGCTGAACCCGTCAGCCAGCGCTTCCTCCGTCAGAGAGGTGCCGAGAACTTTTTTCGCGTTACTTTCCATCGTAAAGTCACGAAGACGGGCATTGGCCGGCAGTTCATCGGCTCTGGCGCCTCCGTTAAACCACTCGTTGATGAATCTGCGGACATATGACTGAGAATAATTTATCGTGTCATCTGAGCTATACTGCGTGTATTGAAATTCCGGTTCGTCTTGATTGTTTGAACGGACAGTGAGGTAGGTTGTGCGCACAATGAGGGAATAATTGCCGGTAGAATCATTGTATCTTGCAATTTCGACCCAGTCAACAGTGTCTCCTGTCACAATCGGGGAAAGAATGGCGCCGTCAACAGCAACCGGAAGCTCATCGGAACCGTCAGCGGCAGAAAGAAAGTGTGTTGTAACAACCGATCCGGTAAATAATAATGCAATTATTAAGAGGGCAAATATACGATTAAATTTTTTTTCCATTTTCATTTTAACCAACACCATCGTTAAAGCAGAATAACGGAAAAACAGCAAATCGATGTTGGATAAATTTGATAACGCTGTTTATCGATTCCGTTATTCATTTGATTTTTTAAAATCGCTTCGTTTTTTTCATTTTTGTTTTTGTTTTTGTAAGCGGTTCGTCTTGTAATTTCGTTTTGTAATCAATTCGAAGGATGATGATTCACGTCCGTGACCAATGAATCTGTCTCATTCGTTTCATGCTTATTTTCATTAAACCCAAAGCCGAATATATCTCGCCGGAACAGCGACAGCCGCCCCTGACAGCAAGATAAATGCAACCATGGCAAATGCAAATAAAAGTAAATATTTCATACTCGATGTGAACCCGTGTTTTTCAGGATTAAAGCAAATTGTTCAGTGGTTCAAATAATTCGACCGTGTTTCGTTTTCGTTTTGATTTTCGAAATTTACAAATAAATTTCTTCAGTGCAGAATTTGATCCGACTTTTGACTTTAGCATTCAAATATTTAGATTGTCGACCAATCTTATATTAAGAATATACAAAAATACGAATCAAATTTCTTATAACAATTGTAAAATAATTTATTGAATATTTATACTTATCTGTTTAACATAAAAATAGAGAGAAAATTCTATCCGAATATTCAAAAAAATGATAATATTTTGAAAGAAATCGAGTGTGGCAAGAAGAAGAGAAAATCTCCGACCTCTGCCAAATAAATATACAAAAATAATGACATGTGAATAATGACATATGAAAAATGACATATGAAAAATGACATATGAAAAATGACGCATGAATAATGACACGTGAATGGCTATACACATATGCACATGTTACGGCAAATTTGAAAGGACGCCGGAAGTCACACACTTCCGGCAAAAAGAAAATGAGGTTCCTTTCGAGTTCACACGTTCATTCAAGTGGTTTTTCTATTCAATCGGTTTGTTTTTAGAGTTCGTTTTTGTTTCTCCGGAATTTCCGAAAAACCGGAAAAAATCATTTCAAAGAAGCACGAACTGACTTTGGCTCCTTCGAATGATAAATGCGATGTTTGATGCCGATGTTTGATGCCGATGTTTGATGCCGATGTTTGATGCCGGCAAAACAATTATACAAACTGTTTCACAAATTCAATCGGAGACATCATGCGCTGCGCCGTTTCTTCGACGGAAAGCCCTTGCGCCATGAAACGTTTGGCAACGCCTTCCATCGTTTCCGCGACTTCGACAATGTACTTGTCGTGGTCATAAAAGCGAAGGACACTCTGCCCCCAGGGATATTCTTTGCTTTCGTGGAGAAACTCCAGTCCCTCAACGGATTTGAGTTTCGTTTCCCAAGCCGCCAAATCTTCCGTCTCAAAATAAAGCTCAAAATTATCGGGCCGCGCGCGCGCTTCAAGTTTTACGCCCACAAGTCCCTCGTAGTCGGAATGCATGCAAAGGCCGCTTTCAAAAGCCACGTAAACGCCTAAATCCATTATGACTTTTTCTTCCATTACATTTACATAAAAATCCTTAGACTTCGCCACATCCGATACGGCAATTAACGTCCCGCTGTATTTCATATTCATCCTCCGATTACAGTTTCAATTGTACGTCAAAACTTTTGTTCTTGAAGAAATGGAAATCATCGATATCTGTCAGAAACTTGTTTCTCAGAAACCTGTTCCTCAGAAACCTGTTCCTCAGAAACCCGCGGCTTTCGGCCTTTTGAAAAGAATCCGGTCTCCTGCGATGGAAACCAATTCCCACAGATTAGCCGCATAGGATTTGATTTGTTCATCCAGATTTTGAGCATCCGCGATATCCATTTCATAATCATACGAAAGCAGGCTTTCGCCTTCCGTTTCGGGCTCGCCGGTCAAATTGAAGGTGAAATCACTGCCGTCGGAATCAATGTCTCCGATGAAATCGATCAACTCTCCGCCAAACTCTTTGCCAAACTCTTTGCCAAGCTCTCCGCCGGCTTTTTCAGCGCCGCTTACACGACCTGAGTCACGGCTTGAGTCACGGCCGTAATGACGGCCATTGTGACAGTCTTTCCGGCCGGCGTCCTGCCCGCCATAAAAGACATCCATGGCATCCGTGCCGCTGTATAAGCTGTAATGCTTTCGGTGATTAGCGCCGCCGGCTTTAATGGCTTCAAAGAATTCGGAGTCCGATTCGATTGACATATTTTTACCTCATTTGAACGATTCTTCTTTTTTGTAAGAACAATCCTAAAAGGAGTTTGAAGCATATATATGTCAAACAAGCGGGGTGAAAGTGTTCAAGTCGGTAAAAAAAATGACGGCCTGCGCTTCGCTCCGGTCGCAATTTTTTCTTTTGAGGGAGGGAGTCTGTTTGTTTTGGAGGAATGCCTGCGGCACCCCCGAGTATTCGTCTAAAAGTCTAAAGGACATTTATTTAAAGAACGGACACTTTATTTGAACTATGTACGAAGTTGAAGTGAAAGTGAAGGTACCGCACTCTAAAATGAAAGACGATTTGATTGGAAAAGGCGCCGTTTTTTCGGGGACGGAGGAGCAGAATGATACTTATTTTAATTCCCCCCTGCGCGATTTTTCAAAGACGGATGAGGCGCTTCGGATTCGTTCGGTCAACGGCGCGGGCGAGATGACATACAAAGGCAAAAAAATAGATACCGTTTCCAAAACGCGCCCGGAATACAACAGCCGGGTCGATGAGCGCGAAATGAAAGACATTCTGTCGGCGCTCGGCTTTTTTGTATCGGGCGCCGTGTACAAACGCCGCGAGACATATTTGTGGGATAATTTAATCATCGGATTTGATACGGTTGAGGGGTTGGGCGAATTCATAGAAGTGGAAAGCAAAATCAGAGGAGATAACGGCAAAAAAGAAATTCAGGATGAAATTGACCGCGTTTTTGATTTCCTGAGCGGATACGGCATTACGAAAAAGGATTCAATTACAACATCTTATTTGGAAATGGTTTTGGCGGCAAAAACAGAAGTGAAATGAAAGAAAAACAAGATGAGATGGATAAAAAAAATGAAACGGATAAAAACAAGATGAAAAGAGACAAAACAAGATGATGACAAACAAAAAACAAATAACCACCTCCATTTTCGGAGTTGGGCGATGCGAAGCAGCGCACAAATACGAAAATGGAGATTTCTGCCAAATATAACGAGAAATAACAAACATTATTAATATTTAATAAAAACAAGATGAAATAGATAAAAAAGATGAAAAGGTCAAGGCAAGGGTGTTTTTTCACTCGCCTTCATTGTTTTGTTTTTCGGATTGATTCGGCGCCGTCTTTTTATTTTCATCCGCGGCGTTTTTGGATTTCGGTTCCTTCTTCTTGACCTCGTTTTGGAGGATTTTGACGCTCGGTATTATCGCGATGATAAAGCCGATTGTTGAAACTATTTTTGAAACCGCGTAAATGTTGCTTTGCATTTTCTCTTCATCAGCGGTCAGCGCGCCGGATTTGAGTTTGTCTTTTGACGTGTAGGAGCAAACAGCTCCCGCTGCAAGAATCAAAATGCCAATCGCGGCAAAAACGTATAATTGCTTTTTCGTCAGCCGGTTAAAGAATGAGCCGTCTTCTGTCATCCATGAGTAATTCCACAGGAGGATTATAAATATTTGCAAGCCGGTTGCAATGCGATTGCAATGCCGAATGACGAGAAGGGGATAAACGACACGCTGAGGGCATTATTTTAGATATAATTGTAATTATTTTTTTAAAAATAAGAAAAAACTAAGAACAAATTATTTATCTCAGTATCCTCTTCTATAGGTGAAGTTGCCAATCAATATATATTAAGCAAATATATATATATTTGGCTGTTGTGTATGTGGCACTTTATTATTTAATTCAGAATGCTTTTTTAACCGGAAAAAGCCGACATTATATTCAAATATTTGAATACCGTTCAACAACCATGTTGGTCACAGTTAAATCCAAATTCCATCATCAAATTCCATCATCTAATTCCATCATCTAATTCCATCATCAAATTCTATCCTTTCATATTTACTCAATCATTAAATTCAGTGCTGAAGCGCAGGTGTAAAAATGGCTGTAACAATCCCGAATGTTGAAGACATCATGGTCAAAAATGTTGCCAGTGCAACGCTTCCCGGATCCAGAGATGAAGTTTTGAGCATCCTCAAAGACAAAAATATCTCAGGCGTTCCGGTTTTGAAAGACAACAAAGTCGTTGGTATCGTTTCCAGAACAAACATTCTTAAAAATCCCGAGGAAGAGCAACTGGCTCTTTTGATGTCACGAAACCCGCTCACGATTCGTGTCGGTTCGTCCTTAAAAGAAGCGGCGCGCATCCTGTATGAGAGAAATGTCCGCCGTCTTCCGGTCGTTGATGAAAACGGCCGTTTGGAAGGATTAATTACAACGGCCGACGTGATCGGCGCGATTGCGGATTTTGAAATCGAAACCCCGATTCAAGATTATTTATCATCCCACGTTTATGTCCTTTGGAGCGAAACGCCGTTGCCGGTCGTTTCTCTTTTGATGGATTTAGCCGATGTCAAAGCCTGTCCGATTGTGGATTCCGACTTGAACTTGATCGGCATTCTTTCCGACAGAGACGTTGTCGGCTCAAGCATCATTGAAGACCGCGTCGAAAAGTCCGACATGTCTGCCGGCGATGACGACGACAGCTGGACCTGGGAGTCCATGCGCGACACGATGAGCATTTACTACAGCGTTTCAAGCGTCAAGCTGCCGACCAACAAATGCGCGAAAGACATCATGATTTCCGATATGATCACGGCAACCAAAATTTCAAGCGTCAGCTCATGCGCCCGAAAAATGAAACGCGCCAGAATCGACCAGATTCCTGTCGTCGGTTCCGACGGCAAATTGGAAAGCATGCTGATTGATCGTGACCTGCTGCTTCCGCTCATCCGAATGGAAGAGTAAACGCGACTAGGTCAGGGTTGAAAAAATCGGCGCCGAAGGCGCCGAAAATGTTAACGAAGCTATTAATAAAGCTATTAACAAAACAGTTAATGAAGCGCGTATCCGCGCTTTTTCTTTTTTATTTTATTCATTCACTTTATTCAATTTCGGATCAAAAGTTCGGATCAGAAGGGATAATTCGATGGTTCAAAAATCAGCCCGCCCGTACATTTTTATTAATTCCGCCATGTCCGCCGACGGCAAGCTTTCCACTTTTGAACGAAAGCAAGTCAAAATCTCGGGCGCTGCCGATTTTGAGCGCGTCGACGAACTGCGGGCCGGGTCCGACGCCGTCATGGTCGGTATCGGGACAATGCTTTCCGACAATCCGAGCCTGACCGTCAAATCAGAAGACAGGCGAAAAGCGCGCGTCTCAAAGGGTTTAGATGAAAACCCTGTCCGCGTGATTGCCGACAGTTTTGCGAGAACGCCGACTGATGCCGATATCTTCAAAAAGGGCGCCGGCAAAAAAATAATCGTCGTCAGCCGCTGTGCGCCGCGGGAAAAAACGGACGCGCTGTCTCGCCTTCCCGACACAAAAGTCATCTTCGCGGGAACAGAACGCGTTGACCTTGAAGAAATGGCCGTCCTGCTTAAAAACGAAGGCATCGAGAGACTGATGGTTGAGGGCGGCGCGACACTCAATTATGGGCTGATTTCAGCCGGATTGGCGGATGAATTAATGATCTTTGTCGGCAACATGATTATCGGCGGAAAAACGGCGCCCACGTTTGCCGACGGCGACGGCTTTCCCGAAGAGGGCATCAAAAAATTGGAACTTACCGATTTTGAAAAAATCGGAGACGGCATTTTGCTGACGTGGAAAGTCAAAAACGAATAATAACGAAAAAAACGAGTAAAAAAAATAAAAATGAATTAAAAAACGGCCATCGTTCCTGCTATCACAGTTACGTTGCCGCTTTTTGAGTTGGGTTGCTGCTTTTACAGTTGCGTTGCTGTTTTCAGAGTTGAGTTGCTGCTTTTATAATTACATTGCCGCTTTTACAATTGCTTCCGCTTTTGCCGTTACACGTTGTCTTCATTAATTTTTATTAACTCAACAAAGCATGCCGCTGCCACTTCGGCGCCGCCTTTTGTCTGAGGCATGGTAATCAGGGGCGTTCCTAAATCCGCGTCGGCAAGGTATTTTTTGGCTTCTTTTTGCGTGTTTAAACCGGCAGGGAAACCTAAGATAAGATAAGGCCGAAGACCGCGTTCTGCCAAACGGCAGATGCTGAGCAAAGCCGAAGCGTCTTTGCTGATGATGACGATTGAATTTTTGATCTCATCCTTGTAAATCATAAATCCGGCGACAGCCTTTGAAACGTTGTATTTTTGAGCGAATTCGTCGGCTTTCGGGTGTTCGGAAACGCAAATAATATTGGGATTCAGCAGGACTTTCTTCACAGCCGGCTCCGCGCTTTTGAAAACACGGGCTTCCGCGGCGCGTTCGTATTTTAAATTTTCATCAATAATTCGGGATGCAACGGCTTCAGCCAAAAGCGGCGCGTCGGTGAAAATCGGCGCTTCAAACTTGAACGCTTTGATGCCGGCAACGACCGGATGGAACTTAAAGAACAAAGCGCTTTTGTACTCAATGTCTCCCGACACTTCGATACAGGCGGCGCGTATTCTGTTTTCGCTCGCGGTGTCTTCAATTTCCTTGAACTCTTCGGTTTTCTTCGGCTTATCCTTGCGCGGCGGAACAGGGGCGGCCGATAGCTTATCATAAATATCTCCGATACTGAGATCAGCGGATTTAGGTTCTTTGTCGGGCATCTTAAATTCCTCTCAAACGTTTTTCAGGTCACGTGTGATTATAATGGTTTAATCATCGATTTCATCGATTATATATTTTTTTAACTTTATGAACAGTGTCATAGGGTTTCTCAACGTGTATAGGTTTCTCAATTATAAATAACCGTTTAAATCCCGCCTTTTCTGTGGGTGCAAAAGAACAGGAAGCGGTTCTATGAAGGGCAAAAATGAAAAAGATGAATTTAAAAAGGGGACTTCAAAAGGGGGACTTCAAAAAGGAGACTTCAAAAAGGGGACTTCAAAAAGTGATTTTCTATCTGTTCTTTAAATAGTTTCGTTCTGCCGCTCAAGTTTCCATCAAAATTTATTAGAATACATAGACAACAATAGAAAATATCTTATTTACTCAAAAAATATATAATATGGAAGTAAAATATAAATAAAGACAAAGTGATTTGTGAAAACTGTACAAGTTTGAAATGCAGCTTGATATAACTCAAATAACAGTGTATTTTGAATTATTCCCCTTTGAAAACTTACATCAGTGCGAATAATTCTTTAATTTTGCATCCGCTTTTACGGAGTTAAAGATTCTATGAAAATGAATATAGGAACAAAATCCCAAATTAAATTAATTGCTTTATTATCTGTTTTACTCATTGCTCTGGCCGGCGCAGGTTGTCTCGGGCAAAACTCTTCCGACCAAAAAGTTGTTTCCAGCGGTTCAACAACAGTTTTGCCTCTGATGCAAGATCTTGCCGAAAATTTTATGGACACGCACAGAGACGTTCTTATCAGCGTTAAAGGCGGCGGCTCCGGCGTCGGCATTGCCGAATTAATCGACGGAAGCAATGATATCGCGATGTCCTCCCGAAAAATCAGAAACAACGAAGTGGCGGACGCAAAAGCCAATGGCGTGACAGTTGTAGAACACATCATCGCTTATGACGGCATCACCGTCATCATCAACCCTTCCAACAATGTCAGTAACTTAACCGTTGAACAACTTCAAAAGATTTACAGCGGTGAAATCAGAAACTGGCAAGAGGTCGGCGGCGCAGACAGTACAATTACAGTAATTGCACGCGACTCCGCCTCAGGAACACAGGAATTCTTCACGGAAGCTGTCATGGGAAATGTTTCATACCGCAATGACATGATCGTTCAAGCCGCCACAGGCGCCGTTACTCAAGAAGTCTCTCAAAATGAAAGGGCAATCGGAATTATCGGTGCGGCTTATCAGATCAGCACCGTTAAAGCTGTCGCCGTAAATGTAGACGGTACGGAAGTCATGCCGACCGAAGAAAACATTTTAAATGGCGTGTACCCGATTTCAAGAGGCTTATACCTTTATACCGACGAAGCGATGTCAAAAGCTGCAGCGGATTTCATCGCCTTCATTTTAAGCCCCGCCGGACAAAAAATTGTCAAAGATATGGGTTACGCCCCCGTTTAAGCGTGCCATTATTTTAACCGAAAAAACAGTAAGTTAAGGGGAAAACATGACAAAAAGCCGAAAAGTGAGAGATTTCAAAGAGAAATTAATGAAATCTCTTTTTTTAATCGGAGGCATCGGAACAATTTTGATCCTCCTGCTGATCTGTTTATTTCTGTTCGCCGAAGCCTCCGGTTTCTTTAAAACCTACAGTTTGATTGAATTCTTAATCGGAACCGAATGGAAACCCGGCGCAAGGGTTGAAGTATTCGGTCTTTTGCCGCTCTTTTTCGGAACAGCTGCCGTCACCGCCGGTGCCATTATTTTGGCCGTTCCCATCGGCATTTTGAGCGCCGTATACATTGCCGAACTGGCAAGCCCGAAGGCCGCGGAAATCCTCAAACCGTCGGTCGAACTGCTGGCCGGCATTCCTTCTGTTGTCCTCGGTTTTCTTGGTATGGTTCTCTTGGTCCCGAATATCCAAAGACTTTTTGATTTGCCGACGGGCCAGACCGCTTTGACCGGAGCGATTATTTTAGCGATCATGGCGCTTCCGACTATTATTTCTGTCTCGGAAGACGCGATTTCGTCAGTCCCAATCGCCCTGAAAAACGGGTCTTTCGCGCTTGGCGCCGACCACTGGCAAACCATTTACAAGGTCATCATACCCGCCGCCTTTTCCGGTATTTCCGCCTCGGTCATATTGGGAATGGGCCGCGCCATCGGCGAAACAATGGCCGTTATGATGGTGACCGGCAACATGGCAATTATTCCGGGCACCGACGTTTTTCTCTCATCCGTTCGAACCATTACGGCAACGATTGCCCTTGAAATGGGAGAAGTCGCCCGAGGGACAGAACATTATTACGCGCTTTTCGCGGTCGGTGTCGTTCTTTTCATTATGACGCTCTTTATTAACTTGGTTGCCGACGCCGTTAAACGCCGGCACAAACTGGAGGCCTGAAAATGGCAGCTGTAAACATATTCGGACAGGGCAAAAAAGAAGCGCACCGCACGAGACGCAATCTTTATCAAAAAATCGCGTTCTCATTTATGAGAGCGGCGACCATCCTCGTTATTGTTATTCTTATGGTCATATTGGCAGACATTTTCCTGAAAGGATATTCTGTCATTTCATTTGACTTTTTGACACAGATGCCGAGGAGGCAGATGATGGAGGGCGGTATTCTCCCCTGTATCGTCGGAACGATCCAATTGGTGATACTTTCATTGCTTGTCGCGGTCCCTCTCGGCATTATTTCCGCCATATATCTGACGGAATACGCATCGGAAGGAAAAGTGAAGTGGGCCGTTGAACAAGCCGTCAATAATTTGGCAGGAACGCCGTCTATCATTTTCGGTCTGTTCGGCATGGCGCTTTTCATTAAATATCTCGGCATGCCTCTATCACTGCTCACGGCGTCTTTGACAATGGGCTTTTTGATTATGCCTGTCATTATCCGAACAACGCAAGAAGCGCTGCTTGCCGTCCCGAAAGAATACAGGGAAGTTTCCTAGGCGTTGGGCGTCACGAAGTGGGAGACAATCCGCCGCGCTGTTCTGCCATCCGCATACGCGGGCATCATCACGGGCATTATCATCAGCATCGGCCGCGCCGCCGGAGAAACGGCGCCGATTTTGTTCACGGGCGCTGTTTATTTCTACCCGAGACTTCCCGATTCCGTGTTTTCGCCCTTCATGGCGCTGTCCTATCACCTGTATGTGATGGCAACAGAAAGCATGAATATTGAAGCGGCGCGACCGATCCAGTACGGAACCGCTCTTGTGCTTCTTGCAATCGTCTTTTTCATGAATTTGGCCGCGATCGGAATCAGAAAGCATTACAAGAACAAAGTCATGAAAGCGCACTGATTCAGAAATAATAATATCACAGGGATTCAAAAAATAAAATCACACTGATTCAAAAATGACGAAACCGCGCCTGTTCAAAAAAAATGAAAATGCGCGACTTCACTTTAAAGCGAGGAAATAATTATGGATACAACAGAACCGCTGTCATCGGAAGTAAAATCTGCTGACATGACTGAGACAAATTTCTTATCGAAATTCCGGAAATCGTCCGAGGCTCAACACGGACAGCAGGAAATGCTTGAAACGGAAAAACGGAATTCTGAGGAAACGGCCATTGAGATCAATGACTTGAATCTGTGGTACGGCCAGTTTCACGCTTTGAAGGGTATTTCCTTGACGATTCCGTCCAACAGCGTTTACGCGTTTATCGGGCCTTCCGGGTGCGGCAAATCAACGTTTTTGAGGACGCTGAACCGCATGAATGATATGATTACCGGCTGCCGAATCGAAGGCGAAATAATAATCAATGACGAGAACATATATGATAAATCGGTTGACGTGACGGACTTGAGGAAACGCATCGGCATGGTTTTCCAAAAAGCCAATCCGTTCCCGATGTCTATTTATGATAATGTCGCTTACGGGCCTAAAATTCACGGCGTTCCGAAAAAGGATTTGGACGGAATTGTCGAAAACGCTTTGAAATCGGCGGCCCTTTGGGATGAAGTAAAAGACCGTTTGAAAGAGTCGGCGCTGTCTCTTTCCGGCGGCCAGCAGCAGCGTCTTTGCATTGCAAGAACGCTTGCCGTCAAACCGGAAATCATTCTTTTCGACGAACCGTGCAGTGCGCTTGACCCGATTTCAACGGGGCGGATTGAGGAATTGATTACGGAACTGAAAAAGGATTATACAATTATCATCGTGACGCACAATATGCAGCAGGCGGCGCGTATTTCAGATTACACGGCGTTCTTTTTGACGGGTGATTTGATTGAATTCGGTAAAACGGTACAGATTTTTGAAAATCCTCAAAACCCAAAAACAGAAGGATACATTTCAGGGAGGTTTGGTTAATGCCGCGGCAGACTTACGATGCAGGATTAAAAAGTATAAGAGACGACATCATTCAAATGGGTGATTTGGCAGTCCGGATGTTTGGATTGTACATACGCATTTTTGAAAAAGGAGAGATGGAATCAATCGCTCGTTTGGACGAGATGGAAAAATTGCAGGATTTGATTGAAAAGACGGTGGTTGAAACGTCAACGCGCCTGATTACCCTGCAAAGCCCCGTCGCGAAAGACACGCGCGAAGTGATTTGCGCTGTCAGAATCTCAACCAACTGGCGAAAAATCAGCAGTCATATCACAGATATGTCTGAGTTTATCGAAGTGCATTCCAAAAAAATAACGATGGACGCGAAAGAAAAAGAAACGCTGGAATGCATTATGGAAGCTGCCAACGAAATGATGATCGGCGCGGCGTCGGCTTATGAGAGCCGAGATACCGATAAAGCGTTACAGGTCGCGGAATCGGATGATATCATCGACTCAATCTTCGGGGGAATCCGTCTTGGTTTGATGGGCGATGAAAGTGACGGCAAACATGTGACGCTTTACTCTTTGGTGCTGGCGGAACATATTGAAAGAATCGGCGACCACGCGGCAAATATTTGCGAAGAAGTGATTTATTTAGAGAAGTGTGACTTGGTCAAGCTCAACTAACGCAAAAAAAGTGTGCCCAAAAGACGGGGCCAAAAAATGCGGCCTACGCTTCGCTTCGGTCGCATTTTTTCCTTCAGGGTTGGAGTCAGTTTGAGTTTGGAGGGGTGCCTTCGGCACCCCGATTACTTTTTTTCATTTATTTCTAAATGAACGGTTTCTGTCTTTTTTGGTTTTTAATTTCGATTCCCTTCTAATTCTTCCTTTTTAAATCGAAAAAATGAAATGATAAATTCATTCTAAGAGCGTTGCTGTTTGTTCGCCGCCGCTAAATGAAGGGAAATGGGCAAAATTTAACGATACAAATATAAGACTCGAATACCATTTTTATTGCATGTTGAAATATGACTTTCATATTCATTCTAAGTATTCTAAGGATTCTGAAACGCCGATAAAGGATATTTTGCGCGCCGCTCAGAATAAGGGGCTCAGCGGAATTGCGATTTGCGACCACGATGAAGTGAAAGGCGGATTAAAAGCGATGGAATTTGTCCGGAAGAATCCGGAGAAGTTTGGGAATTTGCTTGTTATTCCGGGGACGGAAGTCAGTACGTCCAAAGGGCATATTCTTGTTTTGGGCGTGACGGAGAAGATTCCTTCTTTTATGACGCCCGAGGAAACGACGGACATGGCCCGCGATTTGAATGCGCTGTCTATTATCGCTCATCCGTACAGAAGAGCGGCGCACGGCATCGGCTATTTGAAAGGCGCGGGCGCTGACGCGGTCGAGACGTTTAATTCTAAATGTATTACGGACGGCGCGAATAAGAAGGCGATGAAAGAAGCCGGACGGCTGGGGATGCCGCAGACGGGGGGCAGCGACGCTCATATTGCCGAATTGGTCGGGCAGGGGTATACGCTGGTTGAAACGAATGAGAACAAGCAGGAAAATGTGTTTGATTCGATTCTGCGCGGCAAAACGATTCCCTGCGGCGAGAAGACGCCTAAAGCGATTGTTATCAGCCAAGTAAAGAAAAATGTTGTCCGCCGGGCGAATTTGATTTTAAGAAGATGAAGCCTGACATAAAAACGGCTGATGGTGACAACTCGGATGGTGGCAACTCGGATGGAGACGGCTCGGATGGCGGCGACTCAAATGGAGAAGGAGAGGATTTACACGGCAAGAAATGAAGCCGTTAAAATACTGCATACGGGAGACACTCATCTTGGTTTTCGCCAATATAACAGCGAGGTTCGCCGGCGTGATTTTTTTGATGCGTTTGAGAGAGTCGTGGCTGATGCTGTTGAAAATGAGATGGACGCGGTGGTTCACGCGGGCGATTTGTTTGATAACCGGAATCCGACGATTGAAGATTTGCTGGAAACGATATCCGCTTTGACGACGTTGAAGAAGGCGGATATTCCTTTTTTTGGGATTGTCGGGAACCATGAGAGTAAACAAAATACGCAGTGGTTAGACATTTTTGAAACGATGGGGCTCGCCAAAAGGCTCAGGAGCCGGCCGATTGTTGTTGAGAATGATAATATCAGGGTTTGTCTTTACGGTATTGACAATCTTTCCGGTCCGCGTTTGGCGGCGGCCGATTTTTCCGATTTTGGATAGGACGAGGCGCTTCTTCTTGAAAATGAAGACAATATGAATAATAAGAATAATAAGAAGAGAAAGGTCTGCAATGTTTTGACGCTTCACCAGTTGTTGTCGCCGATTTTGACGGGGCAGCCAATGTCGTCCGATGACTTTACCCGAAAGATCCCGATGTCTTTTGATGTTCTTTTGCTGGGAGACAATCACCGATATGAGTGTAAGAAATATGGCGGCGCTTAGCTTGCCTATTCCGGCAGCACGGAACGCTGCAGCATGGCGGAAGACGAGACGCGCTCTTACAATATTTTGACAGTCGGGGAGGAGAAAACCGAAATTTCTCGAAAAAATATTCTGACGCGAGAGTTTGTTGTCATTCGAATGACGGAAGCGGAAAGCGACATGGAAAGTATTTTTGAGAAGATTGATGCTTACGGCGAGAAAATAAAAGACGCGGTTGTCTTTGTCGAACTCGCCGGAATCAAAAAAGCCTTGCTCTCTGTCAGTAAAATTGAAGAGTACGTCCAAAATAAAGGCGCCGTTGTTGCCCGTGTCGGCGATAAAAGGATTTTGGAGCAAAAGGAAGACAACATTATCGAAAAAATCGTTTTCAGAGACCCCGATGAAATTGTCGCGCAAGAGTTGAAAAATTTAGATTTAACAGAGGTTAGCCTTTCGATAGACCGCCTGATTCGAGATACCGGCACCGCCAAATCCCGAATCGATGACGAATCGGAAACGCTCTTGAAAACGTTTTTGGGAACACAATCATTTGAAGAAGAATACAAGCGCGAAAGCCTTTTTTTGAACAAAAGCGAATCTGCGCCGGATGAAACGCGTCAATTAAAATCAAAAGACGAGGAAATGAAAACAAAAGAAATGGAAACGGAAGAGATTGAGGCGCTCATCCGAAATTTCAAAAACGCCGAATTCGATGAAACGAGAGAAGCCGGCGAAACGGAAGAAACGATATTGGAAGATACCGACGAAACGGAAGAAACGGTATTGGAAGATACGATATTGGAAGATACCGGCGAAACGGAAGAAACACCATTGGAAGAAACCGGTGAAACGGAAGAAACGATATTGGAAGAAACCGATGAAACGGAAGAAACACCATTGGAAGAAACCATTGAAACCGGCATTTTTGAAAACAACATTGAAAACAAGACAATTGCAAAAACGCCGCCCGCGCCCGTGAATAAAAGGCAGCCAAAAATCGCGCCGCGGCAATACACGCTCGGCGATATGTTCGGCGCGGAGGACGAAAAATGAAATTCAAACGCCTCCATATTGAAAATATCCGAAGTTACAAAAATTTGGATTTGGATTTTAAAGACGGCGTCACCGTTATTTCCGGTGTCAACGGCAGCGGTAAATCAAGTATTTTGGAAGCTTGTTTTATGGGCCTGTTCGGCGGAAAGGTTTTGGAAAACACGTCGCTTAAGCTTAAAACCGCCGATATGATTCGAAAAGGCAGTGAAAAGGCCGAGATTATTTTGGACTTTGAGCACGCGGGAGATGATTATCAGATAGAGCAGCAGTTCCGTATTCAGAAGAAAACGGGAGGGGCGTCGAATTCTAAATCCGTCTTGAAAAAGAACGGGGAGATTATTGCCGAACAGGTGACGGGAACCTATGAAGCGGTGAAAAAATTACTGAATATGGATGAGAAGAACTTTTTGAACTGTTCTTATATCAGGCAGGGCGAAGTGGACGCGCTCATTAACGCCAAGCCCGAGGAACGCCAGCAAATGATTGATGATTTGCTCAGGCTCGGCAAATTGGAAGAATACCGCGAAAGAGCTCAGGAATCTAAAAAAGCGGTCACCCGCGTTCTTCGCCAAGAGAATGAAAGAAGGGTGGAGACGGAGGAAAAAATCACTTCGCTTCGGGGGCAAAACCTTCATGACGAACTCAATCGCAGGCGAGAAGTGATTGAAAAGATCAACGCGTTCATTGATAAAAAAAGGAAGGAAAAGGAAGCCGCTTCTGAAAAATTAACGCTTTTAGAGCGTTTGTTAAAAGAAATCGAAGATGACAAAAAAGAAATTGACGTTTTGAAAAGAGACGCAGCAGACATCGGAAGAAAATTAGATATTGAAATTTCAAAACGAGAAGAAACGCTTCTCGGAATCATCGCCGCCGAAAAGAAAGAAAAAGAAATAGCGGAAGAAGCCGAAAAAATCCGAAAAGAATTAAATGAAACGAGAGAAGTCGCCGCCGCAAATGAATTACCCAAAATAACGGAAACGAATATTGAATTATTTATCAGCGCCGCCAAAGAAGCGGAAAAGAAATCCTTGGAAACAAAACACAAGATTTCAGAATAGGCCGCCGTCATCTCGGCAAACAAGGCAAACATTGAAAAAGACATTTTAAAGAGTGAAGCGGATTCAAAAACGCTGAAAGACACACGGGCAGCCGCTGTCGTACAGGCGAAAAGGAATGCGGACGCAATCAGCGCCGCGAATACCGCCGTCGAAGGCGGATTAACCAAGGCGGGTATTGAGAAAAACGCCTTCCTGACGCTTTTTGATGAAATGCTGAAAGAATTCAAAAAGAATGATGAAGAAGCAAATATCATCAAAATGGCGGCGGGCGAGGATGGAGACGAGACAGAGGGAGGAGTGGAGGCAGCCGAAATTGGCAATACGCCTTCAGGCAATGCAGCTTTTGGCAACACATCTTTTGAAAAAACGCCTTTCGGCAATGTTTTTGACAACATGGCCTTTTATTCCGGCGCCGTGAAAGCGAAAGAGCTGCCGCCGCCATCTGATGAAAACTTGTGGAAAACGCTTTTTGAAGATATTGAGGCGCTTGAAGCGTTTATTGCCGCCAAAATTAAAGACGAAAACGGCAAGGTGACCGCCGAAGAGAAGAAAAAGGCGGCGACGAAAGGCGAATTGGAAGAAAAGGAGAAAGGGATTGAAGATATTGAAAAGGAGATTCGCCGGCTGAATGAGGATAAAAATAAAACGGAAATCTCTTTGAAAACCGAACAGGCTGAACTTTCAAAGAAGAAGAAATTGGTTTCCGACTTTGAAATTATACTGGCGGAAGACACGAAAAAGAGAAATGAAAAACTCAAAGTTTGCCCGATTTTAATTGAAACGGCGTCTTTGTCCCGATATCGGTTCAACAATATTATGGCAACCGATGTCGACGACGCCTCCGATTTTTTACGACAGAAAAAAGAGTCGCTCATGTCCGAAGAATCGGGGTTGAAGTCGGAAAAGTCAAGCATTGAAAAAATCATCTCACAAAAAGAAGCGCTGCTGAAAGCCGGCAAATGTCCGACTTGCGGACAGGAAATCAAGGCAGTCACCGCGGGTGCCGCAGGTACCGCCGGCGAAGGCCATCCCGAACACGGAACAAATGACGAAGCGAAGCGTCTTACGGAAATCAAAATCCGATTAGGAGAGATTCAAAATGAGGCGGCTGTTAATGAACCGCAGGCTGCCGCTTTGAAAGACATTCAGAGTCTTGATAAAAAAATTGAAAAGATCAGGCTGGGAATCAATACCCTGAACGCCGAAGTCAAAGGAAAAACGGAATTGATTGAGATATATCAAAAGGATTTGGCGGAAAACGAACGGCAAAAAACAGAATGGAACGCCCGTAAAATTGAATCGGATGTGTCCTGCAGCGCGCGGAAGAAAGATTTGGAAGGGATTGAAAAGCGGCTGTCGGCATTAAAAGAAAAACACGCCGAAAAAGAGGAGAGCGGCCGGCTGCTTTCAGAACGAAAGAAAGAGTTTTCCAATGCCGCAAACGGCGTTTTGCTGGATTATAAAACGCTTGAGAGTGAAAAAAAGCTTTCCAAAGAGGCGCAAAAGCGGATGGAAGAGATTGAAAAATCAGCAGAGGAAATCGAAAAAACGCTTCTGGTTTTGAAGACCGGGCTTGAAAAAATAACGGATGACGAAAAAAGCATAAAAGCGCAAGAGCGGGATGCTTTGAGAGATTTGGCGGAAAAAGAAGGAATCTTATCAAAAGCCGAAAAGTTGGAAGAGCTGAGAAATGAAAAAGAAAGCGCAAAAATCAGACGAGACGGCGGCAAAAAAGCAATTGAACAACAGGATACAACAATTGAAAATTTAAAGAGCCAAAAATCCGACAAAGAAATAAAAGCCAAGAATTTAGCGGAAAAAGTTGCCGCCGCCGGCGAAATAATCGGAGACGGAATAAACGGAAACGGAACAACAGGAGACAGAACAGCAGGAGACGGCGCCCCCGCGACCGCGGAAGAACAAAAGAACAGGCTTTTGGAAAACATAAGAGTTATTTCGGAAGACATTTGGAACCGCGAGCAGACGAGATCCGATGTAGACCGGGAAATCGGAATGATCGGAAACGAAATCAAGCAGCTTACGCAGTTTGAAAAGGAACTGGAAATTCTGAGAAACAAAACAAAGTGCCTGTCTTTTGTCGCCGACGATGTCGCAGCGCTTGAAGACATGTACCGCCGCATCCGCTCGGAGATGCGTTCTAAAAACATTGAAGCGCTGGACCGTCTGATCAATGACATGTTTGACCTCATTTATTCCAACAATTCGTATTCACATTTGGAACTGGATACCGATTACAATTTGAAAGTTCATGAAAAAGACGGGTCGGTTTTGGAGCCGAAACAACTCAGCGGCGGCGAGCGCGCCATCTTTAATTTGGCGCTTCGCTGCGCGATTTACCGCCTTTTGTCTTACGGTTTTGGCGAAAATAACTCAGGTACGACATCTCTCCCGCCGCTCATTTTCGATGAGCCGACCGTCTTTTTGGACAGCGGTCACATACGCCAATTGATAAAATTGATCGAACACATGAAAGAAGACGGCGTCGGGCAAATTATTGTCGTCTCGCATGATGAGTCGCTTATCGATTCCGCGGATGAAAATTTCAAAGTGGAAAAGGACCCGCTGACAAACGCTTCCGGCATCATTTACGGATGAGCGGAAGAAAACGAAACGGTGTGATGAGGCGCCAAAAAAGATTACCGAGGCGCCGTCAAAAAGTTACCAAAACGTCTATTGTGATTAGGATTTGATTGGATAAAAATCGGGATTCTGATATGGATTAAAATCGGGATTCCGATATGGATTAAAATCGGGATTCCGATATGGATTAAAATAAGGATTCCGATATGGATTAAAATCGGGATCCCGATATGGATTAAAATCAGGATTCCAATCAGGACCGATTAGGACTCCGTCAAGATTCCAAATAGTAGTATTCGCCTTTTTCTTTTTGTTCCCGATCCAACCGAGACATGTAGTTATTGACGCGCGGGCGCTTTGTTTCTTCGTCGCGGCGGAAGGTGAGGTCCAGATTTGACAGGAACTTGTTCATGCCGTTTTTCATACCGGTCGGCGCGTTGGCGACACCGTTTTTGGACGGGGCGCCTTCAAAAACGATTAAGCGCTGGCTGATCATGTCAATCATGTAGATGTCGTGGTCAACAACCATTGCCGTCTTGCTGTTGCTTTCGGCAAAGCGCGTGATGACGCGTGTCACAATCGCGCGCTGCTCAACGTCTAAGTGAGCGCTCGGCTCGTCCAAGATGTAAAAGTCGGCTTCGCGGCTCAGGCAGGCGGCAATAGCCACGCGCTGCAATTCGCCGCCGCTCAAATCGGTCAGATAGCTGTCATACAGTTTATCTAACTGAAGCGGGCGGGCGATTTCTGTTTCGTAATAGCCGGTGCCGAAACGGTCGGCAATTCTCATCAACAGGTCGCGGACACGAATTTCTGAATCGGCTTTGATGTATTGCGGTTTATAAGAAATTTTAACGTCGATGCCGACTTCGCCCACGTCGGGTTCGATTTCGCCGGCGAGGATTTTCACAAACGTGGACTTGCCGGTGCCGTTGGGGCCGACAATGCCTAAGACTTCACCTTCTTTCACGTTGCCGCCGAAGGCTTTTAATGAGAAAACGTTATCGAAATCTTTTGTAAAAGAATCGTATGCCAGAATCGTTTTGACATCCGAGCCTTCTTTGGGCGGGTGGGTTTCAAAACGGATGCTTTCATCGCGGATGCGCATGTTTTCTTCGGGCAGATAGCCTTTGATGTATTGGTTGATACCGACGCGAACCGTTTTGGGGAGCGTGATGACACCGTACCCCGCGGGAACGCCGTATGCGATGTGAACGGTATCGGTCAGCATATCCAAAACAGCCAAATCGTGTTCAACGACGAGAACGGATTTGTTTAATTCTTTCGCCAAATCCTGAATCAGGCGGGCGGCGTTGATTCTTTGATAAATGTCAAGGTAGGAACTGATTTCGTCAAAGAAATAGAAATCGGCTTCTTTAACAACACAGGCGGCAATCGCGACTTTTTGAAGTTCGCCGCCGGAAAGAGCGTTGATGTCGCGGTCTAAAAAGTCTTCCATTTCCAACCGTTTCACGACTTCGTCGAGGCGACCGCTTGTGTTGGCTTTGTTCAAAAGGTCGATTGTTTTTCCTTTGAAAGCCTTTGGAATCAAATCCACATACTGAGGCTTTTGTGAAACTTTCAGGCCGCCGGTGGAAACCGATTTGAAATAGTCGGCCAAAGAGGTGCCGGCGTAATATTCCAATACTTTTTCCCAAGATGCCTCGGCTTCGCCGAAATTCGGAATCATGTTGCCTGACAAAATCTGAACGGCGGTACTTTTACCGATACCGTTCGGCCCTAAAATACCTGTCACTTTCCCCTGTCTGGGAATGGGCAGACCGTAAAGCGCAAATCCGTTTTGACCGTAGCGGTGCGTCGGGTGGTCTAAAGATTCGGGGAGGCCGATAATCATAATAGCGTCGAATTGACATTTTTTAACGCAAATGCCGCAGCCTGAACACAGCGATTCGGTGATGACGGGCTTACCGTCGTCTTCGCTGAACAGAATGGTCTCATCGCCCGTGCGCACGCGCGGGCAAAACTTTTGACATTCTTTGCTGCATTGGCGCGGCTGACATTTATCTTTGTTTAAAATGGCTATTCTCATAATGTTCTTCCCTGAAAGCGGATAATTGAGAGCGGATAATTGAGAGCGGATAATTGAGAGCGGATAACTGAGAGCGGATAACTAAGAGCGGATGATTGAAACGGTCAATTGAAACGGTCAATTGAAACGGCACAGCACGGCGAAGTTTGAATCTTGAAATAAAAAGCCGAGCGTGAGCGGAGGTTTGAACCGCCAACCGCCGAGCCTGATGGAAAGGCCGGCGGCTGTCGGAATTTAAGATAAGACATTCAAAAGGATTGTCCAAGTGACAAGACAGTAGAACAGGACCAAAAACTGAATACCGAACCAATCTTTCCAGTTCAGTGCAGCCATATTCATTTTAAACGCGGGGAAGACCAATCTTCTCTGGGTGTAATATGTCAGCGTCATAAGCACGATGAGAACGCCCGGCCAGAACATGCCGACGGCAGCCTCGAGCAAATAATAACAAACAAAACCGCTTATGATACCGAAAGCCGTGGCGGTCAAAGTCCGGGTCAAACTTTCCCGATATGCCCGTTTCTTTTCTTCGGGCGTCTGCTCAACCTTTCCGCTTGCGGTAATTTGAGAATTTTCGACCGGCTCAGCATCGACCCTCTCCGGTTTCTCTGCCGACGGCTGTGTTTTTGCACTTCTCTTTACCATTTCTTTCATTTCTCCGAAAATTATTCCTTTCGCTTTCGGGTCCGGCTGCAATTTTTCTGACGGAAAAACTGCGATTTATACCAAAAAGCGGATAAATATTATTTTAAGTTTGCCTTTAACTTATTAATATTTCATATTTAAATCCGTTGACGACAAAGAGGCGTTTATTCCTTGCCGACAATATTACGTAATTGATTAATTGAAAACGCTTTAAAGCCGTTTTTCTCAAGATGTCCGGCAAATCTGTCCGTCAGCGGGCTTTTATCGGGATGATAAACAACCGTCACCTTCGGTGAAACATCTTTCACCATTTGCAAGAGCCCCGTCACATCCAAATGGTCGCTGAGGCGGATAATTTCAAAAGGGTAATCGGGGCGGCAGGTTAAAACAAATTTTCGCGTATCGGAACCAAACGACGATAATTCGTTGACAGGGACGATACAGATGCCGCAAGGCTCTTTTTTTGAAACATTTAAAACATTTGAAACATTTTCTGAAACATTTGAAACATTTTCTGAAACATTTGAAACATTTTCTGAAACATTTGAAACATTTTCCGAAACATTTGAAATGCACATTTCAACGGAGGAGGCAAAGGAACAGGTTTGCGTATTATATTCACCGCCGACTTCCGCTGAAATTTGAGTTTGCAAACAGGATTGTGAATAGGATGGCGAACAAGATGGCGAACAAGATGGCGAACAAGTGACCGGCCTGAATTGTTCGGTATAAGAGGCGGCGTCAAGTTCGATGAGTTCGCCGGCGTTTGGAACAAAGTTTTCCGTTAATGACAGCGTTTTGCCGTTCATCGCTATCGGCCCGTTGTACCCCATCTCCCGAAGTATTGAAACCGCTTTTTGAGACTTGCCGAATTCATAAGCGCCAAACGCGACTCGCCGTTCTCCGATGTGTGAAAAAACCGCATGGCGAAAAGCGTCGATGTCATCCGTAAAATAGCAATTCAAATCCGCCGGGTCACCGTAACTGGCTTCCGTTATCAAAACATCGCATTTCGGGAGAGACCGGGCGTCTTTGACATCGCCGGTCACAAGAATGCTGTTTCCGAGTTCATTTTCCCAATAAAAAGCCGATGACCCGGGCGCATGACAGACATCAAAAGTCAAAACGTCAACACCGCAGACGGAAAAACTGTCTCCCGTTTTGAAAGTATTTCCTTTGTAACTCTTACTGTACCGGATTTCAAGAGCCTTGGCTGTTTCTTCTGAGCACCAAGCAAATTCGGAAAGCATGGCGGATTTTCCGTAATGGTCGGAATGCGCATGCGTAATGAAATAAGCGTCGGGAAGATTCTTTGAAGACGAAACGCGGGTCGTGTCAATGGCAAAAGTCAGCAGACGGCCACCTTTGGATTTAAAACGAACAAAAAGATGCGGTTTAATGCCGCCTGTGTCATTCTGACGGCGGAAAACAACAAAACCCAACTCTGACAACTCTTTTGAATACACGATGAACCCGCCGCGCTTTTATGCGAATGATTCACAAAAATACGGCAATGCATTTAAATTTTATGAAAAAAAGAAAAGGGAAAACTTGAAAAGGGGATAAAGGCCAAAAATAAAAAAAGACCAAAAAGGCAAGATGAAAAGGGACACAAACGAGACGAAAAGAGACACAACGGGATAAAAGAGACACAACGGGATAAAAGAGACACAACGGGACGAAAAGAGACACAAAAGGGATGAAAGGGGACACAAAAGGGATGAAAGGAGACACAGCGGGATGAAAAGGGACACAAACGGGATGAAAACAAACAAAAAATATATAACCACCTCCATTTTCAGAGTTGGGCGATGCGAAGCAGCGCACAAATCTGAAAATGGAGATTTCGACAAAAATATAACGAAAAATAACAAATATTATTTTTTGAAAAATGCAAGATGAAAAGAAAGTGAAAGAAATATCAAAAAAGTGAAAAGAATATCAAAAAAGTGAAAAAGTCGGGAAAAGATTCCCGATATCAGCCGAGTCTTGTAATTCTCAGCATGGCGACAACAGGAACGCCTTCGATTTCTTCGATACCGATTTTATCAACCAAAACAGCGATCGCGATTGGATTGCCGCCGGCCGCTTTTGTTTGAGCGATCACGTCCGTGAGCGTGCCGCCGGTTGTTATGACATCATCGACAATGATACAGTTTTTGCCGCGGATTTCGGTAAAGTTGCGGCTGAATGCGCCTTTTGCGCCCGAGTCGATTTCGGTTTTGACCTTTCTGGAGTAGTAAACCGTAAACTCGGATTCCATTTCGCTTGCCATAAAACTGGCAACGGGAACACCGCTGGAGGACACGCCGACAACGACGTCAATATATTCTTTCTGCAAAACAGCTTCTTCGGCAACCATGTCGCAAAGCGTTTGCGCCGTGCAGCGCAGGCGCGTGGCGTTTTTGCCCAGAGCGCTCCAATTAATGGAAATGTCTTTCGGGATGGTGCCGTCCGGGGACGGTTTTTTGTTAGTCAAAAGCCAAACAACAGTTTCGGTTGAAATGTTTAATTCATCCGCAATCTGGCCGGTCGTCAAACCGCTCTTTTGCAATTCATCCGCCTTGGCGGACAAGTCTTCGATTTTTTTCATGATTCGTTCCCCCTGTTTTTATTTTAGAATGCAGATTCTGTTACTTACGAATTAGACCCTTCTCTTATATAGCTTATTCATTCCATTTTCATTCCATTTTCCGATTTTCGCGCTTTTAAATCGTTTTCGGTTTTTGTCCGGCCTTTTTCTTCATTTTCCTTCGAAGCGGAGAACCGCAAACCGGACAATCGTCGCCGTCTTTATAATGGCGGAAACACCCGATGCACTGCTTCTGCCAGACGATTTGATCCCGTATGATACGCTGCGCCACCGGCATGACGGCAATCCCGAAACGCGCGGCGACGTTTTGAACGGAAAAATCATCCGTGATTAAAATAACGCCGTCGCCGAGACGCGTTTGATATTCGAGCGCCTTAGCCAATACGCCGAGGTCCGTTCGCGATAATTTTTCAATATCCCGCGTCTGAGACGCCTGTTCTTCGATGCGTTTTAAAAATTCGGATTCAACCGCTTCCACGAAAAGACCATCAGCCTTGGCGATATCGTAACGCAGGCTCGCCTCATCGCTCAGGATTTCATCTTCGACAAGCGTCACCGTAATCATCCGAGACGGCGGAACGGGGCAGCCGCCCATAATAAAAACGGCGGAATCCGCGATAAACCGAGCAGATTCCGGCAGATCGGACCAATTTGAGACATTTGGCGGATTCGATGAATCATCCGTTTGAAAATTTTTCATCGATTTAGTCATTGTATTCGATTTGAACCGGGCTCTTCTTTTTCACGAGGCTTTTGGAAATCATGCCGTTTTCCATCCAAACCACATTCATCACCAGCGCCGGAACAAAACATGTCGGTGTTAACGGGAATGTTTTGAGTTTTTCCTCTAAAGTTACGTTACGGCAGTCCATGATTTGTTCCATCGGCAAATCAAATTCGGTACCCCATTTTTGAATCTTGGGGCAGGTCGTTTCAATTGACACATGAGTCATTTTTCCGTCGGATTTCGCTGTCACCTTATTCACGTGACCGCAAATCGTATCCATTGTTAATGTCGCCATTTTCTTACCTCAAACAATAATGAAGATGCGTTGCTTACGTTGCTTACGTTGCTTACGTTGCTTACGTTGCTTTACGTCGCTTAATCTGTATTGCTAATTATGTACTTCCGATTACTTTATCCTTTTCTATCCTTTTCTATCCTTTTCTTTTCTTTCCTTTTTTCCCTTCTCTCTTTTCTCCTTTTCCCTTCTCCCTTTTCTCCTTTTTCTCCCTCTCTCCTTTTTCTCCCCCTCTCCTTTTTCTCCCTCTCCCCTTTTTTTCCTCCATTTCAATATTAATCGCGAAGATTCAAATAGATTGAAGCTATTTTCATGGAATCCTGAAATTATTCACATCGCAAAGTTCATATACGGAATCATTCGTATGGATAATTCTATTCAGCTCTCATCGCCGGCATCTACACGAAGTAAGGCGCCGGTATCAAAAAAGTATCTAAAAGTATCTAAACCGTATCTAAACCGTATCTTTAATTAGCTTAAATTTAACCTACTAATCATTCATTTAAATTGAGGAATAATATTATGAGATGGCAAGGCGCATCAAAGAGAACATACACGGGCGGCAAACGTATTGCCTCTCGAAGCAAGAGAAAATTTGAAATTGGCCGCGAATTCGCCGAAACCAGAATCGGCCCCGCAAAGAACAAGAATGTTGCCACCCGCGGCGGTAACAGAAAAGTCAGACTTCTCAGCGACCGGTCCATCAACGTGACCGACCAAAAGACCGGCAAAACACAGCGCGCAACCGCTGAAACTGTAACCGGCAACGCTGCCAACAAACACTACATCAGACGTAACATCATGACAAAAGGTACAATCGTCAGAACCAACCTCGGCCTTGTAAAAGTGACAAGCCGCCCGGGTCAAGACGGCGTGATCAACGGTATCCTTTTGAACGAACCGGAAGCTTAAGCAACGGCTCACTGAAATTATAAAATAAAACAAATGGGACGGCTTTGCCTCCCGCCTTTTTTTCTTTTTGAAATTTAAACGAAAGAGCGTAGCATATCTCACATTATAAAAAAACAAAATCTTAAGGGATAAGCCTTTAAGAATCGAATCTTAAAGAATCAAACAGGATGAAATTTATCTTTCTTATGCAATCTATTTTATCTTTCTTTTCATCTTGCTTTTTTCAAAAAAAAGTTTGTTCATTTCTCGTTATTTTTTGGCAGAAATCTCCATTTTCAGATTTGTGCGCTGCTTCGCATCGCCCAAATCCGAAAATGGAGGTGGTTATATATTTTTTGTTTGTTTTCATCCCGTTTTGTCTCGTTTCATCTTGCTTTTTCCTTTCTTTTCCTTTCCTTCCCTTTCCTTCCCTTTCCTTCCCTTTCCTTTCTTTTCCTTCCCTTTCCTTTCTTTTCCTTCCCTTTCATCTTTCCTTTGCAATCTTCTCAACGGCGCCCGCGAATATTTCCGCTTCTTCTGCCGTGTTGTAAAGCGCGAACGACGCTCTGGCGGTACCGTTGATCCCAAGCCTCTTCAGGCCGGGGGCGGCGCAGTGATACCCGCTTCGGATGCAGATTTTTTTGTATTTGTCAAGGAGAACGGCGATCTGATGAGGCTCAAAGCCGACGATTGAGAAAGACACGAGACCTGCGCGCATTTCGGGGCCGTAAACCTCAATTACGTCAATTTCTTTCAGCCTTTTTGCTGACATTCGCGCCAGCTTCGTTTCATGCGCTTCGATATCGGCAACGCCTATTTTTTGGAGATAAGCGACCGCGGCGCCAAGACCGATGACACCGGGGAGGTTGGGCGTTCCGGCTTCAAATTTGTCGGGAGCGTCTTTGGTGACAAAACCGCAGGCATCGGCAATCGCCGTCGTTCCGCCGCCCAAATAAGACGGGGCAATCGTATCGGGGTCTTTCATGTACAAAATACCCGTTCCCTGCGGGCCGAGAAGGCCCTTGTGGCCGGCGGCGGCGAAGTAGTCGCAATCCAGTTCTTTCAAATCAACGGGCATATGGCCGGCAGACTGAGCGCCGTCAATCAAAACTTTAACGCCGTTTTTTCGGGCGATACGAACAATCTTTCGGACATCCTGAACAGACCCGAAAACGTTTGAAACGTGGCCGACGGCAATCAATTTCGTGCGGTCTGTGATCATCCGCTCAATCCGTTCCGGGTCAATCATCCCTTCCCGGCATATATCGGCGGCAGAGACGTCAACCCCGATTTCTTTCAAGCGAAGCCACGGCACAAAATTGGAATGATGCTCGGCCAGCGTTGTTATGACATGGTCGCCTTTCTCGAATCCAAAACCGTTGGCGACAATGTTAATGCCCTCTGTCGTATTTCGCGTCATAATCATTTTTTCGGGCGGCGCGTTTAAAAAATCGGCAACCGTTTCGCGTGCGTCTTCATAAGCGTTTGTCGCTTCAATGGATAAACGGTGGGCGCCGCGGCCGTAGTTGGCGGCGTAATTGCAAAAAAAGTCGTTCATCGCTTCAATTGCCGGCATCGGCGTTTGCGTCGTCGCCCCGTTGTCCAAATAAATCACTTTTTCAAGAACGGGGAAATCCTTACGAATCTCGTGTACGTCATACATAACAACGGATAAGGCGTGAAAATAAAAAAAGGTACGGTACCGAAAAAATAAAACCGATATGAAACAGAAGCAGAAAAAGGAAGCAGAAAAAGGAAGCAGAAAAAGGAAGCAGAAAACGGAAGCAGAAAACGGAAGCAGAAAACAGAAACAAAAAACAGACGTTGGAAACAGAAACAGAAAACGGTTGCGGCGTTACCAGCGAGTCATATAAGTTAAAAAGCGGCTGACATCTTCCGGGAAATCGTTCTTGAACAGCTCAAAGTCAGCGACCTGATAACCGTCTTCTTTTTCTTTTAAAATATCCGTTTCAAACCCGAACCAATAAACGACAAGACCGTCGCCGTAACATTTTGAATACTCTGAAAACTGTTTCTTTGCATAATTCCGATGTTCTTTGAGTTCGCCGAAAAGCGCTTTGCTTTCAATCCAGCAAACTTCAGCGTCACGGATACGGATTGATTTTTCCATCAAAAAGTCGGGCGTTTTTCCGGTAAGGCCGTTCGCGCGCATATCGTCTTCACATTTAAAGTCACATTTCAGCTTTTGGAGCCAGCAAGAAATGAGCTTTTCGCCCGTTTTGCCTTTCTTTTCATGAAGGCGGTGCGCCCGCGGCGAGAAGAAATAATCGGTGTTTAAAGATTCGCCGAGTTCTTTGCGGATGCGCGCGTTTTCAACGAGAGCGGGGTCCCGATAGCAGTCACGGATTTGCCGCTTGTTGTAACCGATGTTTTGAAGGATGAGAGAAGAAATGAGAGTGGCCGGATAATCGTATTTCTTCGCCAAATCTGAAAACGAAGAGCCCCGGTCCCATTCCTTGACCAGTTTGTTCTTTTTGAGCTGTAAGCCGTAATAAGATTTTTTAACGTTGCCGATCACTTTTTGGTCTAAAATGCACGAAAGCGTGCCGATGCAGACACCGTGTTTTTGGGAAAGCTCCTCCACGTCTTCATATGAATTAAGGGATTCATAAAAGAATTTGTACAACTTTGAATCCATGTCGGGTACTCTCTGCCTTCTTTTTATTTGCCGTTCAGATTTTTTGATTACGAAAAATCGAATTCAAACCCGGCTTTCAAACGATAAATTCACTTCGAACGATAAACCACTTCAAACAATAAACAACTTCAAACGATAAACCACTTCAAACGATAAACTCATCATCTAAATTCTTGTTAATGTCCGATTTTTCGCGTTCCGTGCGAAGACGCGTCAATCCCTGCTTTTCTTTTAGAAGAATTTGTAAATCGTCATCGGCAGCCGCGTCCATGACCGGTTCTTTGGAAATGACAGGCTCGACAGGTTCTTTGGAAACAACCGGCTCGACAGGTTCTTTGGAAATGACAGGCTCGACAGGTTCTTTGGAAACAACCGGCTCGACAGGTTCTTTGGAAATGACAGGCTCGACAGGTTTATTGGAAATGACAGGTTCTTTAGAAGCTTCAACTGTTTCAGCGGCTGTTTTCTCAAAAACGGCGCCGTCCTTTTCACCGGCAACGACATTCGCTTGGGTTTTCTGTTTGACGGCAACATCGCGCTTCAGTTGCTCATCTTCGGCGAGAAGGCGAGCATCGCGCTCGGTCAGCCAATTATCGTGCGCCTCAGCATTCTTTTGAGCTTTCTGTTTGGCGGCAACATCGCGCTTCAACTGCTTATCTTCGGCGAGAAGGCGAGCATCACGCTCGGTCAACCATTTGTCATGCGCCTCGGCATTCTTTTGAGCTTTCTGTTTGGCGGCAACGTCGCGCTTCAGTTGCTCATCTTCGGCGAGGAGGCGAACATTGCGCTCGGTCAGCCATTTATCGTGCGCCTCAGCATTCTTTTGAGCTTTCTGTTTGGCGGCAACATCGCGCATCAGTTGCTCATCTTCGGCGAGAAGGCGGGCGTTACGGTCTGCCAGCCACTTGTTATGCGCTTGTGCATTCGCCAAAGCTTTGCGTTTGGCTTCGGCGTCGCGCTTCAGCTGTTCATCTTCGGCGAGAAGGCGGGCGTCGCGCTCGGCCAACCACTTGTCGTGCACTTGGGCATTCGCCAAGGCTTTTCGTTTGGCTTCTGCGTCGCTGTTCAGCCGTTCCTCTTCGGCGAGAAGACGGGCGTCGCGCTCAGCCAGCCACTTGCTGTGCGCTTCGGCCTTCAATTGAGCTTTACGTTTGGCCTCGACGTTTTTCTTCAGCCGCTCATCTTCAACAAAAATGCGGGCATCGCGCTCGGCCAACCACTTGTCGTGCGCCGCGGCGTTCGCTTGTGCTCTGCGTTTGGCGGCGGCGTCTCTTCTCAGTTGCTCATCCGTAACAAAAATGCGGGTGTCGCGCTCGGCAAGCCACTTGTCATACGCGTCAGCCCTTTGCCTCTTCTTTTGCTTAACGGCGGCGGCTTGAATCAACCGCTTTTCATCGCCTGCTATTCTTGCATTCCGATCGGCCAGCCACTTGTCATGCGCTTCGGCGCGAGCAGCGTTTTTGCGTTCAGCCTCCAAAGCGAGGCGAACCTTTGAGACGGAATTCTCAGCCTTAAAGACTTTTTTGTCATCAATTTCCCAAAGAATATTGTCTTCTTTAGATTTTCCGCCTCCGACTCCGCCACCGACTCCGCCACCGACTCCGCCTCCGACCTTGGAATCCGGCCACGGCGCGGATTCTTTCGCCGGCGGACTGACACGCTGACCTGATTCGGCAACCGCTTTTTGAATTCTGGACCGCCAATCCGTGTCGGACGCGTAATTATCAACAACTTTTGATTTTGAATCAGAATAAATTCCTTTGGGATTCTTTTCTTCAAATATCATGTCAATTTTCGGGCGTGAAGACTCCGCATAAGAGCGTCTGGCTTCAGGCATTTCCTTGCGCTGAAAAGACATAAAAAAACGCTCTTCCGAGTCTTTAGATTCCATACGTTTGGAATCGGGAAGAGAAGAATAATCATTGTATTTGGGGTCCGACGGGTCGGATGAAGAAGCGCGGCGAATCTTTGAATCTGTCATGATTTAGAGATGATTTTGAAAAAATATAAAAGTTCCTGATACCCCAAAAATAAGCGCCAAGCATCCGTTATCAAAAAAACGAAGCCGGAACGGAAGAAAAAATAGAGAAAAAGAGATAGAATAGAAATAGATAAAAATAAGGGAATGAAAAGGAGAGAAAAAAGAGGGGGCGAAAAGGGAAAAAGAAGGGAAGAGAAGAGGAAAAAGGAGGGAAAGAAGAGGAAAAAGGAAGGAAGAGAAGAAGAAAAGGAAGGAAGAGAAGAAGAAAAGGAAGGAAGAGAAGAGGAAAAGAGACTAAGCCGGATGAAAACAAACAAAAAGTATATAACCACCTCCATTTTCGGAGTTGGGCGATGCGAAGCAGCGCACAAATACGAAAATGGAGATTTCTGCCAAAAATAACGAGAAATAACTAACATTAATATTTTTGAAAAAGCAAGATGAAAAGAGTGAAAAGATAAAGAAAAAGAAAGGAAAAAAGGAAAAAAAGGAAAAAATGTGAAAAAAAAGAAAAAATGTGAAAAAAAGGAAAAAATGTGAAAAATGTAAAAAATGTGAAAAATGTAAAAAATGTGAAAAATGTAAAAAATGTGAAAAATGTAAAAAAAAAGAAAAAAGAAAAAGAGAATGGAAAAGAAAATCACTTCTTCAATACGGCCGCAATCAGCGGCGCCGTACTGATACGGCTCTGTATTTTTTCAATTGTATCGGTCGCCATGATATCTTTAACGCCGGCGCCTGCCAAACGAAGAACCGCGTTTCTGGACAAAACCGGATGGATACAAGCCGTGTAAACGTCCCTCGCGCCGTTTCCTTTTAAAATCTTGACAGCTTCCGCCATGGTGCCGCCGGTTGCAATCATGTCATCGACAATAATGACATCGCGCCCGGTGATATCCAAGCCGCCGCCCGTCATTTCAATCGTGGCGCCGTCCAAGCGGATTTTATCAAACGGAATCCAGTCTAAAGAAAGGCCGCTCGCCATGTGTTCAACCATAGCCCGAACACCTTTGTCAGGCGCAATCAAAAGCGGTTCTTTCAAACCCAGACTGACAATGTATTCGGCAATCAAAGGCGAAGCGTCCAAATCAAAAGCGGGACACTTGAAGTGTTTTAAAACGCTTTTTTCATGAAGGTTAACTGTGTAAACGGCTTCTAAATTATCAGCCGTCACCGTTCTTGCCATCGCGCGGGCGCTGACCGCCTCGCCGGGCTTGAACAACTTGTCTTGGCGGGCATAACCCATGTAAGGAATAACGACAATGACACTTTTTGCCGATTCGCAGGCATCCAAAAGCTGGTAAAGCGCCACCCAATCGGAATCCGTGACCGTGCTTTGGATCAAAACGACATCTTGTCCGGCGATGTCTTCCGTAATTTTCAAATAATGCTCATTGTCCGGAAAACGTTCAAAATGAATAACAGTCGGTACAACATTGAGCAAAGCCGCAACGCGGCAGGCAAGGGTTTGCGAGGACGGGCCGCCGATAATTTTCAATTGAATAACCTCAAATCGCTGATAAAAATTGTTAAAAGTATGTTAAAAGTATGTCAAAAATATGTCAAATATTGAAACAGTGTCAAATAAAACTTGATACAATCAACCAAATAAAACCTTTTCATTAAAACATTTTCGCAATCATTCCAATCATTCCAATCATTCAGTCACTCATTTCTTTTTGACCGGTTTTGAAGACTCTTTTGAAGTCTTAGACGTCTTAGACGCCTTTGAAACCTTTGACCCCTTTACCCCCTTCTTTTCCCGCCCCAAACGCTTTTTCCCCTCGCCGAGCAAGACTTTGGGAATGGTTTTGAGCATATCCGATGGAATCAATGAATTGCCTTTTTTCAAAAAGGCCAAGTCGCCCGCCCTGCCGCTGATAAACGCGCCGCAACAAGCCGCCGCAAAGGCGCCGTTTTTCGCCAGCAAGCCCGCCGCCGTTCCCGCCAAAACGTCGCCCGTCCCGCCGACCGTCATGCCGGCGTTGCCTGTCGTGTTGTACCGAACGCTGCCGTCGGCAGGATTAAAAATCAAATCGGACGGGCCTTTCAGAAGAATTGCCGCGTTCAGTTCTTTGCCGATAACAGCGGCGTACTTTTCAAGAACGGCCGGGTCGACATCGCTTCTCGCGGGCGGGAGTTCTAAATCAAAAAACGCCGCGACCCTTCTGAATTCAGTATAATGCGGCGTCAAGATGAATTTGAATTCACCTTGAAGCGTTCTGTTCTTCAGCGCTTCCAAAACCTCGGGGTGCAGAGCGTCAGCGTCAATGACGGCTTTTTTGAAATAAGGAACCAAAGCGGCAGCGACTTTCAAAACGGCGGGCTCACTGCCCAGGCCGGGACCAATCAAAACGGTGTCATGCCTTTCAATCAAATCAATCAAAACGGGAAGATCTGCATTTGACAAGCTATCGTCTGACAGCTTTTTAACAATCAATTCCGGCGCGAACGCGGCGACTGATTTATAAATGCCCGCCGGAGCGGCAACCGTTGCGATATCGCATCCGGCGCGCAATGCCGCCATTCCGGCAAGCGCGGGCGCGCCCGCATACGGACCACCTGCAATCACAAGCACCCTGCCGTTGTCGCCCTTATGGGAACCGGCGCCGCGGCTGTACAAAGCGGTCAGGTCGCCGGGCCCGACATGCCGCTCCGCGTTAACCGGAATGCCGATGGGCTTGACAAGAATACGGCCGGCAAACTTAGCGGCCGCCGGCGTCTTCAGATAATCTTTCATTTTGTGAAAAGTCACGGTTGCGTCGGCGCGGACAACAGAGCCGGCAGAAAACTTGCGTTTCGGCGCGTCGGCAGTCGACAGAACAGAGGACGAGACAGAGGACGAAACAGAGGACGAGACAGTTGCAGGAGCAGAGGCAGGAGCAGAGGCAGTTGCAGGAGCAGAGGCAGGAGCAGAGGCAGAAGCAGGAGCAGAAACAAGAGCAGTATCAAGAGTAGCAGCAGGAGCAGAAGCAAGAGCAGTGTCAAGAGCAGCAACAGGAGCAGAAGCAGGAGCAGCTACAGGAACAACTACAGGAACGGAAGACAGCCCGGAAGGAATATCGATTGCCAAAACGAAGACATCATTTGATTTTTTCTGAATCCAATTCATATATTCGATCGCCTTTTTCTCAACGCCTTTGGGCTCGCCCGAAAAACCCGTTCCGAAAATCCCGTCAACGATTGCCAAAATGTTTTTGCCGTGAATTTTTAAGGCGGCGCAGAGGTCAGATTCACCTGGGACCTCAACGGTTTGAACATAATTCGTTTGGCTTAAGACGGCGTAATTCAATCGGGCTTCTTTTGTTTTGATACGGTCTTCCCGGCCCAAAAGAAAAACAACGGAAGGGATTTTCAAATCCGCTAAGTGGCGGGCGGCAACAAAGGCGTCCCCGCCGTTATTCCCAAGACCGGCGAACAAAAGAACTGCCATGGATTCGCCAAAAGTAAAAGACGTGTCCAACGAAGAAGGGTTGGGCTCGTTGAGAACATCAGAATTCAGATTTAAATAAACGGCAATCGTTTCGGCGACGGCGCGGCCGGCATTTTCCATGAGCTGAAGAGGGCTCACGCCGAGTTCGGCCGCATTGATGTCAATCGCTTTCATTTCAGCGGCGGTAATCGTCTCTTTTGTCATCGTAAATCAATTCCGGATTTTTACTCAACCAATGATTTATAATTATTTTATATTTCCATTGGGTTCTATTTGAATGTTGCTTTCGTTCGGCGGCATTCGTTTATAATTTCAAAAGAATTATGAATCCAAAAGACAGGAAACGAATCTCTCCGATAAAGAATGAATTTAAATAGAAGGTCAAAAGTTTCTTGTTTAATTACAATTTTTGCGCCGGTTCGGCTTTGAATTGTGTTTTGAGCCAAACGCCCAAACATGAACAAAAACCGACCCGATATAGAAAAACGAATTGAAAACAATGACAGCCGAATTTGCAAAACAATTATTTTTCCCCCGCGGAACAAACCGGCTGAATAAAACAAAATTTTGATGAATTACATTCATTAATCACTTCATTAATCACTTCATTAATCACTTCATTAATCACTTCATTAATCACTTCATTAATCACTTCATTAATCACTTCATTAATCACTTCATTAATCACTTCATTAATCACTTTCATTAATCACTTTCATTAATCACTTTCAATTATCATTTACCACTTATCTGTCACCACTTATCTGCCCGATAAGCATAAATCCAAGCATTAAAGGCAAACACTCCAAGATGATTTTTATGAATTCCACTCAAAAAAGCGCCGAAAGCATCAAAAAACCAAAACCGGAATTTTTGATATTAGGCGGCGGTATTATTGGTTTTGCGGTCGCGAAGGAACTCCGAAAAACCGAAAAAGAAATTACGATCATTGACATTGATAAAACACGTGTCGAGACCCTTCGCCAAGAAGGATTCAACGCATTAATCGGCGACATTTCCGACCCCGAACTTCATAACAAAATAGATATGCGCAATCTCATTTGCGTTGCCGCGCTCAGTTCCAACGACGACATCAACACAAAGGCCGTCGCGAACTTTAAAGCCGTGCTCCCCGACTCCGTGAAAATAATATCCCGCGCCTCCGACACGCTCAAAAAGGAAGAAATGATGGCGGCAGGTTCCGGTTACGTCTTCATCCCGCCGCAGATTGTGTCCAAAACAATCACGGAATACTTGGATTTGATTGAAACCAAACACATCGGCAACCGTTTGGCGAAATGGCTGGACGAGCACCGCGGCATTACGCTTGGTATTGTTCTTCACGATAATCCCGACCCCGACGCGATTTCAAGCGCGTACGCTTTGACCGAAATTACCAAAAAATTCGGCATCAAAGCCGATATCTTGTATGACGGCAAAGTCGGCCACCATGAAAATAAAGCCTTCATCAACCTTTTGGCAATCCCGATGATCAAGATTTCGGGCCCTGAAATTTATGACCAATACGATAAACTGGCGCTTGTTGACAACTCCATTCCGTCCGTCAACAACTCGGTACCGGCCGACTATCCAATCGGCATTGTCATCGACCATCACCCTTATTCCGACATCGAACCGTCTGCCGAATTTATAGACATACGAACAAATGTCGGCGCTTCCGCGACGATTTTAACCAAATACCTCCAGCAAATGGACATCACGGTTTCCAAAGAATTGGCAACCGCTCTTTTATTCGGCATCCGTACCGACACAAACGATTTCAGGCGCAACACAACATCCGCCGACTTCGCGGCCGCGTCTTTCCTGCACCCCCTGTCCGATTATGATTTATTGACGCAGGTCGAAACCCCATCCCTGTCCGTTGAAACGCTGGACATCCTCGGCGAAGCGATCAGGAGCAGAGAAATCTACGGCACGACGCTTCTTTCCAATGTCGGCGCCATTCGCAACCGCGACACCCTGCCGCAGGCAGCGGATTACCTGCTCTCCATGGAAGGCGTGTTCACCGTTGTCGTTTTCGGCATCATGGACGACAGCATTTACGTTTCCGCCCGAAACGAAGACATACGCGTGAATTTGGGAGACGTCATGCGTCTGGCATTCGGCGAAAACGCGGGCGGCCACCCGACCGCGGCCGGCGCAAAAATCCCGCTCGGCCTGTTCGCGTCCGCGAAAGACAAACACGTTCTTCAAAAATTGGTCGAAGAATCCATCGTCAAACGGTTTTTAAGCGCCATGGGCATTGAAGACGACGAAAACGACGGGTTGTAACCCAAAAATTTCGGTTTCGTCTCATTACCTTTTCCCTTTCCTTTTATTTCTTTTTCATTTTTTTATGGTGAGTTCCCATGACGGCATCCGATGAATTCAAAGACCCTGTCCTGCGCGATTTTTTTGTGACAAAGGACGGACTTATTTTTTCCGTGAGCGATTATTTCCACCCTCAAAAAGGGATTCGTTCCGTTCTGCGGTACATACCCGATGAAAACGGCGACAGAATTCGAAAAAAGGGCGGCGGCAGATACCGTAAAGCCGAATTCGGCGAATCGTTTGAATTCTTAAAAACGCATCACCCGGATTGGCTTTCAGATGTCGCCGTTGTTCCGCGGCAAGATATCGCCGAAATTTTGAAACCGGCGGACGTCGTTGCCGATATTTTATCGGGAGCGCGGCCGTTTCCGGCGGTGGAAGAGCTGATTCGCCGTTTGGAAAAGGACGGCGTTTCTGTCTCCGCGATGGGTATTTCCGGCTCCGTTCTGCCGGGTTTAGACAATGAGGAATCTGATGTTGATTTTTTAGTCTGCGGGCCGAACTGGTTCAAAGCCAAAAAGTCTCTGGCTGACATGAAACAAAAGGATGACCCGTCTTTTTGCTATACCATTTCGGAATTGGACCATGACATGTGGCAAACCGTTTATAAAAAACGCAAATCGCCGCTCAGTTTTGAAGATTTCTTCGCCCATGAAATCCGAAAAGGCAACCGCGGGATGTTCATCAGCAAAAATGGCGGCAAAGATGTCTTCTTCGATTTGCTTTTTGTCCGTTCTTCCGACCAAATCAAAGAAACGGAACCGATACGCCGCGGAATCGATACGGAAAAGAAAGAAATCACCGCCGTCATCACAAAGGCGCCTTACGCTTTTGACAATCCCGCGATTTATTTAATCGACCATGACGAAATTGATGAAATTTACAGTTACACCCACACGTATGCCGGACAAGCACTCCCGGGCGAAACGGTACAGGCGCGCGGCATGGTCGAAGTCATCGGCGCCCGAAAAAGATTAGTCATCGGCACATCCCGAGAAGCGCGGGACGAATGGATGATATCGATAACGCTTCTTGGAGAGCCGAAAACGAAGGAATGAAAACAAAATTAAGTGCTATCGATTCCGCCGACAGTGTTTGCCGCGGCGGCAGCGCGCGCGAGCCGCGTCCGTTTAAAATGAATAACGGAAAAAGAGCGGGGACGTTTTATCTGTTTCTGAAAAAAGACGGGTAATTTTTGTCAGTTTCTAAAAAAAGGCGGGATAGTTTTTGTCAGTTTCAGAAAAAAGACGGCCTGTTCATTAATTTTGCAAAGCGGCACAGCTCTTCGTGTTGAAAATAAAAAAAGAAAAAACGATGAAATTAAAGATTAAGTCAAGAAAAAATCAATCTTTAATTTGATCCGCGCTGAACCCGCGCTGAATCAGAACGTCTTTCATGCGTCCGATATGATTGCCTTGCAGCTCTATCGTTCCATCACGGATGGTCCCGCCGCAGGCGAATTTAGATTTAAGGTGGGTCGCCAGATCGTGAACGTCAATTTCACTGGAATCCAAACCTTCGACAATTGTCACTTCTTTACCATATCTTCTTCTGTTGACTTTCACGGTTATCCTTTGCTGCTCTTTCGCGACTTCCTCGCAAATGCACAATTCTTCAGGCAAACCGCAAACCGGACACATTCCTGTACTCATTTGTATACTATTTCTCCATTTTTTGCATTGATAGTTTGTGATTTAAAATCACTTTAAAATCACTTAATATCATTTGTTAGGTTGTTGGTTTTATTTAACCTTTGTTAAATGATTTCGATTTTCCCGCCGAAACGTCAAATCTGTCACGATTATTCCGACATATAGCCGTTATTTTCCGCCGCGTCCTATTTTCTTATTTGAATTGAGAAGCGCGGCGTTTGTCCGAGACAAAAATATAATAGCATCCGCTTCCGTATGATAAGTAACGAAAGTAATGGAATAATGAAATGGATTTATAAAATGGATTTATAAAATGGATTTATAAAATGGATTTATAAAATGGATTTATAAAATGTAATTGTAAAATCAGGATGTAATAAAATGGAAGAACTTATCGGATTTGTCAACGGAGGCGTCAATCGCCGCAAGATTTTAGATATTTTAGCCTCACAGGGCGCCAACGACGCTCAAAGAATCGCAAAAATCGCCCGCCTCATCCCGTCGGCGACGGCGACGATTCTCAGAGATTTGGAGTCCAGAGAACTTGTCAAAAAAGACGGGGACAAGTTTGAATTGACCGAGCAGGGCAAAGCTGTCGCCGAGATGACGCGAACGCTATAAACGTCCCCGAGTCTGAAAAGATTTAAACGCCTCTCCGTCCTGAAAGGGCTTAAACGTCTCTTCATTCTGAAAAGGTTTAACATTTTGACGGTTGGCGCTTATTTGGTTGACGCTTATTGGTTGACACTTATTTGGTTGACGCTGATTTTTCGAAAAACATGACTCATCAAACAACAAAACGACTCTGAGTGATTTATATGCCGGCGGAAGGACTATGTGTGCGCTGTAAGGGAAAGGGCTTATGCGGCCGGCCGTATTGCCCCACCTTGGAGCGTTTCAAAAACAACAATCGTTTGACCTCGGCGCTGTCCAAGGCGACGTCTGTTTTTGGGCCGTCACCGCCCTCTGTTTTTGTCGGCAGCTTCAATTATCCGAATTTGTCCGCCGGGCCGCTGATTCCGCCGTCGGTTGACTTGCCGGAACTCGAGTTTGGGGAAGCGTCGGATATTTTGCGCGAAAAGGTGATTAAAAATCCCGGATTTTTGGAAGACTCGCGCCTTTGGCACGACCTGAAAATGCAGGATGTGGTGACCATGCGCACCGCGCTGGTTCGCGCCAATTCAACATTTAAGCCGTCAGACGCCAAAACGGATAAACCGCTTCTTATGAAAGCGCAGGAGCTTGCGCTTTCGGCAAAACCCGTTGACACCGAAGCTTGGTTTAAAAAGCCAATCGTTACGGATTTGAAATTCGACAGCGTGATGATGCCGATGGGGCCGTCAGGCCAAATCAAAGACTTCAACATCACGGAAAATCCGAAAGTCCCAAACGCTGTTGACCGAATCGTTTATGATACGGACGCTTTGGCCAAAGACGCGATTGAGGAGCTTTACCAAAATCATGTTTCCAATGAGCAGATGACGCGGTTAATGTCCATCGGCCTTCTCGGCCGCGACCGAAAGCTTGTGCCGACGCGCTGGTCAATCACCGCGATTGACGACATGTCCGGCAAAGAAACGATAAAACGCGTCAAAGAGTACCCGCATCTTCGAGACATCACGCTTTTGACGGGGGAAATATTCGGCAACCACTTTGAAATCCTGCTCCTGCCGGGCAGTTTTTCTTACGAACTTCTTGAAATATGGCTCCCCCACTCTGTTTGGAACGGCGAGAAAACCTACATCGGACAGGACCACGAAGATTTCTACGGCAAAAAAGAATATTCCAACTTGGCAGGCGGCTATTATGCGGGACGCCTCCCCATTCTGGAATATTTAGACACCATCAAAAAACAAGCCTTCATATTCGCAATCCGCGAAATCCGCCCGAGTTACTGGGCGCCTCTCGGCGTTTGGGTCGTTCGGGAAGCCGCGCGCGCCGCCATCGCCGGCTCAAAGCAAACATTTGAAACGCGAGAAGAAGCGCTGAGCGCCATGGCGTCACGAATCCAAACGCCGAGAGCGGAGTGGGAAGCGGAAACGCGCCTTCTTCACAGTCAAGCCGTTCAAACGCGGTTGGACTCTTTTTGGGATTAAGCCGAAAATGATTCACCGAGATTGAAAAAAATATCGCCCGAATTCAAAAATCATTTTCCCGAATTCAAAAACGTTTTCCCGAATTCAAAAACGTTTTCCCGATTTCAAAAACGTTTTCCCGAATTCAAAAATCATTTTCCCGAATTCAAAAACGTTTTCCCGAATTCAAAAATCATTTTCCCGAATTCAAAAACGTCTTCCCGAATTCAAAAATCATTTCTTATTCTTGTTCTTATTCTTGTTCTTATTCTTGTTCTTATTCTTGTTCTTATTCTTCTGATTCTTATTCTTCTTGATTTCATTCAAAAAAACGGATTCCATATCTGCTTTTAAAACCACGCCTTCTTTTTCAAGAGCCTCCTGTAAAGCCTTTAATGTTTTTGAAACATACTTCGGGCGAGCGTTTTCACCCATATGCCCAATACGGATGACTTTGCCTTTCAAATAGCCGAAATTGCCGCCGATGAGAATACAGGAATCGGCAAGAATTTTTTGAACGAGCGCCTCGCCGTCGATACCATCGGGAACAGTGACGGCGGTCACGGAACTGCAGTAATCGCTGTCCAAATACAAAGACAGTCCCGCTTTTTGAACAGCTTTGCGGGTGGCGCGGGCTATTTTTTCATGGCGTTTGAAGAGGGCCTTGTCTTTCGCCGCGTTATCCAAAGCCGCGCGGAATCCGTAAATGTCGCTGACGGGCGGCGTGTACGGGAACCAAAAGTCTTCGTCATAATTTTTCCACAGCAAGAGGTTACAGTAATAGGACGGAATCTTGGTTTTTCGGGATTGGATCAAGCGCCAAGCTTCTTCGCCGACGCTTAAAAAAGACAGACCCGGCGGCGCGGAAAAACATTTTTGAGACGCGCCGATGCAGATGTCAATTTCCCACTCATCCGTCAAGACCGGCTCGCCGGCTATTGATGAAACGGCGTCGACAACCGTCAGGATGCCGTAAGATTTCAGAAGCGGGCAAATGTCTTTAAGGTTATTGAGAACGCCCGACGGCGTGTCGCAGTGAACAACCGTCGCGAACTTGAAATCAGAGTCCGATTCCAAAAACGCTCTTAAATCGCCGGCATCGATGCCGCGTTTGCGGTCTCCTTTGAAGAGAACAGGGTTGCCGCCGTATGCTTTAACCATGTCATAAAACCCTTCCCCGAAAATACCGTTGTCGATGATAAGGATGCGGTCGCCTTTCTCGGTAAGAGAGGCGCAGACAGCGTCAAGCGCGAGCATGCCTTCGCCGCCCAAAATCAAAACCTGCGACTTTGTCTTCAAAAACGCGGCGAGTTTGGAACATGTTTTTCGATAGAATTTGAAAAACGCCGGGTCGATGTCCGGATTTGTAGTTTCGGCGGCGCGGGCAATTCTGACATTTTCGCGAACTTGCGTCGGCCCGGGCGTCATCAGCAGCGGGGCATACGGTAATTTTTTGGTCATAATGAATTATCCTGGATTTGACGTTTTGGGTTTTACGTGGAATTTTACATGGAATTTTACATGGAATTTTACATGGAATTTTACATGGAATTTTACATGGAATTTTACATGGAATTTTACGTGGAATTTTACATGGAATTTTACATGGAATTTTACATGGAATTTTACATGGAATTTTACATGGAATTTTACGTGGAATTTTACATGGAATTTTACGTGGAATTTTACGTGGAATTTTACATGGAATTTTACGTGGAATTTTACGTGGAATTTATAAAACAGATGAATTGACAAACAAAAATTAGCGCGGCAATAATTCCAAAAGCGGCGGGAAACGGCAGTGAAGCGATTGGGAAAAACGGTGACTGATAAAAAACAACAGGCGAATCCGCCGTTGACGAAATGACGCGTTATTTTTTATTTTCCCATTTTAAAAGCTCAAGCGCGCCTGCCAATGTCTTACCGTTTCTGATTTCTTCGGCAAGCCTTTTTTCGCGCTTCCATACTTCTTCCGAGCGCCGCGCGATTTCATAAGCGCGCTCTTTCGGAATAACGATGACGCCGCTGTCGTCGCCGACAATGATGTCGCCGGGGTTAACGGTTTGGCCGCCGCAGGTGATTTCAACGTTGATCTCGCCAAGCCCTTTCGGGTCACCGGCGTTGGGAACGATGTTCGCGGCGAAAACCGGAAAGTCCAGTTTTTGAATTTCATCGAAATCGCGAACGGCGCCGTCAATGACCACGCCTTCCAGCTTTCGGTTGACCGCGGTTTGCGTTGCCAGGCCGCCCCACATCGCGATATTGTCATCGCCGTTGTAAATAACAATAATGTCACCCGGCCCGCTGATGTCGATGGCTTCAACAGGCTTGGCCCAGTCGCCGCCGAATGTCCGTACAGTGACGGCGCGGCCGACAATCTTTTTGCCGTGGATTTTGGGTAAAATGCCGCGCATCGCGCCTTTGCGGTGCATGGCATCGGAAATGTTGGATGTTGAAATTTTTCCGAAAATTTCAAACATTTCGGCTTCTTTGGATTTCTTGCGAGAGGCATGAAGTGTTTCGGCCGAACCCGCAACCGCTGAACCTGACAATCCCGATGAGCCTGCCGAACCTGTCAATCCTGCCGAACCTGCCAATCCTGCCGAACTTGCCGAACCCGCCAATCCTGCCAAAACCGCCGAATCAACCGCTTTTCGAATATCAGCAGCGGACTGCTTGACGTTATCCGAATGAATGATATAAGAACCAACGATAACAATATCGGCGCCTGCCAAAACAGCTTCGCCTGCCGTTTCGGGATTGAGCCCGCCGGCGACGGCAATTTCCATATCGGTTTGCGCCGCCATCTTTTTCAGCATTTCAATCGGAGATTCGCCTGCCATTTGTTCGTCAATGCCGACGTGAACGTTGACCAAATCAACGCCGAGCGCTTCTAACTCTTTGGCGCGGGAAAGCGGGTCAGGGAATGAGATGAAGTCCACCATGATACGAACGCCGTATTTTTTAGCGGACAGAAGAGACTGCTTGATGACCATGTCATCAGCCGCGGCTAAAATCGTTACGATGTCCGCGCCGGATTTGGCGGCGATTTCAACCTCAGTTGCGCCGACATCCATTGTTTTCATGTCGGCGAGAATAATTTTATCGGGGAAAGTTTTGCGAAGCTTACGGATAATGTCCATGCCCGCGCTTTTAATCAGGGGCGTGCCGGCTTCGATCCAGTCGGCGCCGCCGAGAGCCGCTTCCTCCGCGATTGTGACGGCGCGGTCAGATTCGACAACATCTAAAGCAACTTGAATGTAGACCACCATTTTTCCTCCTTCTGAATTCCTTCTGAATAAAATGTTCCGTTTTATTTAAAAATTGTCCCTTCGCTCTTTTCGGTTACAATTTTGCCGGTCATGACAGGACGGGGGCGTTTTTGTGGCAAGCGCGGTTTCGTTTGACGTTATAAAAAGAAGACAAAACCTAAATAAATAAAAACAGAAATTATGAAAAGATGGATAAGACGGATAAGACAAATATGACGGATAAGACGGATAAGATGAATAAGACGGATAAGACGGATAAGATGAATACGACGGATAAGATGAATAAGACGGATAAAACGGATAAGACAAATAAGACGGATAAAACGGATAAGGCGAATAAGACGGATAAAACGGATAAGGCGAATAAGACGGATAAAACGGATAAGGCGAATAAGACGGATAAGACAAATAAGACGGATAAGGCGAATAAGACGGATAAGACAAATAAGACGGATAAGGCAGAAAACGCATTAAACAGTGAAATCGTGAAAGAATTAGGATTGAAGGCGGGAGCGTGGGTCGCCGGCATCGCCGCTTCTAAAGATTTCGATTTGGCGCCCGAAGGTTATAAGCCCACGGACACGTTGCCAGAATGTCTTTCCGTCATCGTTTTTGGCATTCCGGTTCCGAAAGACGCGCTCGAAACGACAGAGGAATACACGAATTCCCGAAAGAAAATGATTGAAAAAATTAACGATATTTCAAAAGATGTGGAAAAGCAAATCAGGGCCAATGGATACAGAGCGCAGGCGATAAACGGATTTGGCGGCAAATGGGTGAACGGCAGGCAGTACGGGCTGATCTCTCTGAAACATGCCGCCGAACTTGCGGGTCTCGGTGTTATCGGCAGAAATAAATTGCTTATAAATCCTAAATACGGGACTCTTCTTTGGCTCGGCGCGGTTCTGACGAATGCGGACTTGATTCCGGATAATAGAATTCAAGACAGCATATGCAATAACTGCAACAAATGCGTTGAATTATGTCCGTCAAATGCATTGGAAAATCCTGAAATGTTCAAGACGAAAGAATGTTCCCGATGGGCCTTCAAACAAGTAAGCGGAAAAATGGTCGTAAATTGTTTTTTGTGCCGTAATAGGTGCTCTTTACGTATTGGTTTGGACCGGAAAGTTTGACCCGAGAAAAACAAAGGCTTTGACCGGCGAAAAACAAAAGGCTTTGACCGGCGAAAAACAAAAGCTTTGACTGGCGAAAAACAAAACAACAGATTTATGATAAGAATAGTTGTGAGCCGCATTTTCGTCTTTCGTCCGCTTCGCTCCCGAAATCCGAAATTGCGGTCGTACTTGAACTTTTTAAGGAATAACAAAAATGAAACACCGCTTTCTTCACCAAATAAGAAAAGGGAACGCCCCTTTTCCCGAAACTTAACTTTTGGGTTTTTGGAAAAGCGGCGTTCAGGTTTTTAATAAAACGAAAATTGGTGTTTCATTTTTTTCTTCTCTTTTAATCCCTAAAACCGACCGTTCATTACGAATTCCGGTCTG
>WRCE01000011.1 GCA_009784005.1 Candidatus Methanimicrococcus labiotermitis | reverse complement strand
CGTTGTGTTTGTCGGCTGGAGTGCAAGCGCGTTCACATCGATCCTTGAAGCAAGCGACATTGCATCTCTTTCCGCTCTCATCACAATTGTGACGATTGCTGGTGCCGATGAAACAGTCTACGCCGTTTGGGGTTACGACACAGTCGGTCTGGGTGTTCCCGATGTCAAGGCTGTGCAGTACAAGGTAGAATACGACGTCAACGGCGGCAACGCTGACGGCCCGGCGGATGATACGAATATCCCCGACGGCGCTCTTCACACGCTGTCATTGACAGGTCCGACACATGTAAATGAGATGTACAACAGCGTGAGCACACCCGTTCTCTTCGTTGGCTGGAGCGCTTCCGCGTTCACAGCGATTCTTGAAGCGAGCGACGTTGCGTCTCTCACCGATCTCATCACAGATGTGACGATTAGCGGCGCTGATGTGACCGTCTACGCTGTCTGGGGCTACGACACGACCGGCAACGGCCCTGACGTTCTTGCAACCCAGTACAAGATCGAATACGATTTGAACGGCGGTATAACCGGTCCCGCGGACGACATGCATCTGCTCAGCACCCTCACCTACACCCTGAGCACTACAATCCCGACACATGCGCAGGAAAGCGGCGTTGACGTTCTTTTCGTCGGCTGGAGCGACACTCCGGCGCCGCAAATCCTGACAAAGGATGACGCGTCTGTTCTGGGCGCCATGACCTTGGTTACAAGTCTCACAATCGGCCAAACCGATGAAATCGTTTACGCGATTTGGGGCTTTGACACGACCGGCAACGGTGTTCCCGACGTTTCTGACACGAAGCACATAGTAACGTATGACTTAAACGGCGGCATAACAGGCACCGGGCCGACTCCGAATCCGGAGACGGTTGTGGAACAGAACGGTTACACGTTCAGCACAACGCCGCCGGACCACCTGCAGGTCAATGGTGTTGACGTGGTGTTTGTCGGCTGGTCAGACACACCTGTCAGCCAAATCCTCGGCATGAACGACACATAGCCCGGCGTTTTGACGGCAGCGGATATCACCGCTGACATGACTGTGTATGCAGTCTGGGGCTTTGACACGACCGGCAACGGTGTTCCTGACATCTGTGAATGGGTGTATGTACCCGGACAGGGCTCAGGCTTCGGCAACGCGACGATTGTGGGCCCGGGAGGAAATCAGTCTGAACAAAGGCCGCAAGAACAATCGTCTGAACAACCGTCTGAACAGGAACAACCGTCTGAACAAGAACGGCCGCAAGACCGGGACAGACAGAATGAATCGGGAGAACAGCCGACAGATGGCGGCGAAACGACGCAGGACACAAACATTCCTCTGTGGTTGGCAGTCATCTTGTTGTTACTGGCATCTGTCATCTTCATCTTGTTCTTCTTGTGGAGGGACGAGGAAGAAGAGGAAATAGAGACCTGAGACAGGCCGATACAGGCCTGAAAAAAAATCACGCTGATTTTGGATACACCCACCCAAAATCATAAAACGAGGTTTATTCAGCTACATGAATTAACCGCAAAAAAATCCATACCCAACCATGAAAGACAGTCCAATGGGACTGTCTTTCAACACACTATTTTTTGAGATTTTGAATGGATTATCAGACATAATAAAAATCCGGCAAATCAGCCGTCGGGTTATCGCCAATATCATTTTTATACCTTGAAAGTGTTTGCAGCGTGGGTGTTACTTCCTTTTGTGCAAAAAATTGAAAGATAACACCCTCATTCTTTTTTCAGAGATTACAGAGATTATGCACTTTCCCTATTGAATTCAGGGAATAGAAAAAAGGCGTCACGAGGCACAAACTTATCTGAAGTTGAAATAAAAACCTCTGACGAGAATCGGTTCAAAATTATCGCCTTCAACATAAATGTCGACGACGCCGCTGCCGCCCGGAACGGTGATAAGCGAATTGATGTGAGCGGTACTGTCCTCGGGCATGTTGCCGATTTGAATCAGTTTATCAGGCTGAGGCGCGGCGCTTGAGCCGGACATCGTTGTGACGACTCTGACAGTCGCATTCGTTCCTTCGCCGGGGCCGAAATTATGGACGGTTCCTTGGAGGCGGTAAAGATTGCCGTCGGCATTCCTACCAGCCGACTGATGCTGAATCTCGGCTGAAACGTAAGGCTTTTTAATAAGCGGATACAGGGCAACCAGTTTCGGGTTGATGTGGGAGGGAATAACGCCAATCATGCTGCCCTCTACAGAAACTTCGGCGTAGTAGTATCGCGCCCCGTTGACATCGTAATATTGGCCGGTGTAGTTGCCGTTGTCTTTTAAACCGACGGCGGCGTGCTCGTCCAGCTGAATAATAATGCTTTCGATTCCCAGCTCATAAAGAAGAGCCGCGATTAAAATCGCGCGGTCTTCGCAATCGCCGCCCTCAATTAAGGTTTCAATCGGATACCGCGGGTATTCTTCAAATCCGGTTGTTTCAAAATCGATTGTGTACGGCAGCGTGTAAACGAAAGTGATGATATTCATGGCAATTTGGTCATCGGTGTATCTGTGACGGCGGCCATTTTCTAAAAAAGCGTCAGCGAAACTTCGGATGATTTCGCGGTCATAATCTGACAGCGCGTATCGATGATACTCGGTATGGTCATGTGGTCTCGCGCGGTAATATTCCAGCAATTCCGCCGGTATTTCGGCGCGGTAAGAGTGACTGTAATCGTCAAACTTCCAAACGTAAGTCATTTTGTAGACCTCGCCCTCCAGATCGCCGCCGAATTTCGGCGCTTCTGTTCTTGAAAACAGCGACGGGTAAATAAGAACGATATCTGTGTCGGGAGACGCTGACCGGTCTCTTGCCGAATGTGAAAAGGCTTTCATCGTCTCATCGAGGGGAACATGTGAAAAAAGAACAGCGGAGACTATGATGACGACAACGGTCATGAAAACGACATAAATCAAATGATTCCGGATTATTCTTTTTATATTCATAATTCAAAAATAAATATGGAATGATTTCCATAAAAGCGTTTTGTAATAAATAGGTAAAATAAAAGAGCAGAAGGCAGAAAAAAATTGAAACTGAAAACGAAAAAATGAAATCGGAGACGAAAAATTGAAACCGAAAACGAAAAAATGAAATCGGAGACGAAAGCAAAAGCCGTAACGTTTAAATTATACGGTTCAATACATTTATTCTTAAAAATTCTATAGTTCTGTGCGTTTTACTTTTAAATTTACTTTTAAAAACCCCGATGGGGACTGAAATGTTATTATGGCTGACAAACACGAAATGATGGGTTCGGGCAATATTAAAAAGGCATTAGCTTGGCTTGCCGCTCCCGCCATTATCGGTTTGATCGCTCAAACGCTTTACGGCCTCGTCGACTCTGTTTTCATCGGGCGGGGGCTTGGAGAAGACAGTATTCTCGGGTTGGCGGCGCTTGCGGTTGCTTTTCCGCTGACTTTCCTTCTCATCTGCGTCGGCTCAGGCGTTGCCGTCGGCGGTTCTTCCTTTATATCCAGAGGATTCGGCGCGTCCGATAAAAGCCGTGTTCAAAAAGGCATCGGAAACATGATTTTAATGGCGCTTGCCGCCGGCGTTTTTTGTACAATCTTCGGGTTCTTGTTTTTAGACCCGCTTTTGACATTATTCGGCGCAACGGAGGCTACCATGCCTTTTGCCCGCGAATATATGTTTTGGATCATCTTGGGCTGCACTTTTCAAATCATGGCAATAACGCTGAACATGGTGGTGATGGCGCAAGGCAATTCCGTCTATTCGATGACCATGTACATCATCTCAAGCTTCGTCAATATCGTTTTGGACTACATTTTCATCTTTGAATTCGGCTGGGGCATGCAAGGCGCCGCTGCCGCGACCGTTCTTTGTCAGATGCTGAATATTGTGATTCTCGTTTTCTATCTTTACAGAGTCAGTAAGCTCAATTTCAGTCTAAAATGGATTAAATACGACCGCCCCGCGTTCTCTGAAATCGGCAAAATCGGCGTTTCCGAGTTTCTTCGCGAAGGCTCATTCATTTTCACGTTCATCATCATCGTTTGGAACTTGAATTATTATGGCAACGACACCCATATCGCAATTTACGGCTTGCTGAACCGTATTTTCGGATTCGTTTTCATTCCGGCGATAGGCATCGTTCAGGGAATGATCCCGCTTGCCGGCTACAACTACGGCGCGAAAAACTACGCGCGCGTCCGCGAAATCGTCAAAGTCTCATTGATTTGGGCAACCGTCATCCTTTTCGTCTTGACGGCGCTCACATACCTTTTCACAAATGCAATTTTCACGCTCTTCATCCCCGACAATCCGGAATTGGTCAGAGAAGCGGTCATCGCCTATTGGATTGCGAACATAATGGTCCCGATTATCTCCATTCAGGTAATCGGGTCCGCTTTCATGCAGGCCATCGGCAAAGCCAAAGCGTCTTTCGTCTTGGCGGTCGCGCGCCAAATCATCATGCTCCCGGTCATGATTATCGTCCCCCTTTTCCTCGGCCTCACAGGCGTGTGGGCTGCGTATCCCATTGCGGATATTCTGGCAAGTGCGCTGACGATGTTGTTTGTCGTCACGCAATTGAATTCACTGAAAAGGGAAGAAAAACTTCAGGAAAAATATAATCGGGAAAGCGTTTCGACTTGATTCATTTTAAAAATAAAAAACAGAGAGCAAAATAAGAGAAATCAGTTTGAAAACGAAATTGCCGAATAAAACCGCTGTTACAAAACCGACAAATAGCGGAAGCATAAAAGGCATTTCGACCCCAAGCCATTTGACAAGAGAGGCGCTGCCGTTTTTGAAATCCCAAAGCAGCCGGAATAAAGAAAAGACAGCCGCGGCAAGTAAGGAATTCATAAAAGCCGAAACGGGAACTGAAGAAATCAAATCAAAAATGAGCGAATAAATGGCGGGCGTATAAACGGCGGGCGAATAAACGACGGGCGAATAAACGAAGGACGGAAAACCGGAAGCGACGTATCCTGTTGATGTGAAAGACCCGAAAAATATGAAAGATACAAAAGAGAGCAGATCGGGCGGGAAAAAGAAAGCGATCAAAATAAACGCTTTGCAGTCGGCGCCGCCGAAAATCTTGAAGCGGAAGCAAACGAACATCCATAAAAACATCAAAAAGCCGGCGGCGGCATTATTGAATAAAACGTGTATACCGAAAACCGCCGCCTCAATTACTATCATGGGGAACATGGCGGCGGCAGCTATTACCCAAACGGAATTGGGAACCGTTCTTGACCGCAAGTCATGAAGGCAGGCGAGCGCCGCAAACGGCAGAAACAGAAGAATCTTGCCGATGTAAATGACAGATAAAATGTCCGTTTCAAACACGAATTTGATGAAATTCGGCACCGCAGATGAAACTTTTTAAATAATTCCGCTTGACATGGAATGATTAAAATAAAATCTTTTACAATAATATATTTACAAAAACGTTCATATAGCATCTATCTGATACGAATTGATACAAATTGATACGAATAATATCGAAAAACATTATCGAAACATTTATCGCAAAACATGACCGCAATTCGCAGGAGCTTTTCATATGGAGAATGTCCAAGAATTTATTGTAACCGCAATTGAGAAAATCAAAGCTCAAATCGGAGGAACCGCTTTGATCGCGCTTTCGGGCGGCGTTGACAGTTCCGTTTGCGCCGAACTGGCTCACCGCGCCATCGGTGACCGTCTGTATCCTCTTTTTATTGACACCGGCTTCATGAGAAAAGGCGAGCCGGAACAGGTGCAAGCCTCGTTCTCCCACATGAATCTCCAAATGATTGACGCCGGCGACCGTTTCTTTGACGCCGTTAAGGGAATTGAAGATCCCGAGCTCAAAAGAAAAGCCATCGGCGAAACGTTCATCCGCGTCTTTGAAGAAGAAGCGCGAAAAATCAACGCCGACTACTTAATTCAAGGAACGATTTACCCCGATGTTTTGGAATCCGAAAAAGGCATCAAATCCCACCACAACGTTGGCGGCATGCCTGAAAAAATGGAATTCAAAGGCGTTGTCGAGCCCCTTTACTACTTATACAAAGACGATGTCCGCGAAGTCGGCCGTGCTTTAAGTCTCCCAATCGCCCTCTCCGAAAGAATGCCGTTCCCCGGCCCCGGCTTATCCGTTCGCGCCTGCGGTGAGGCGACGCGTGAAAAAGTAATCGCCGTCCGCGCGGCAAACGCAATTGTTGAAGAAGAAGTCATGGAAACATTAAAGCCCTGGCAAGCGCTCGCCGCCGTCATCGGCAAAGGCACGGGACAAAAAAACGGCCGGCGCGTGTACGGCTGGATCATCGCCGTCAGAATCGTGAATTCCGACAACGCGATCACCGCCGAGCCTTTGGACGTACCGTATCCTCTTTTGAGAAAAATTCAGGAAAGAATCACAACCGAAATCCCCGATGCCGTTCGCGTTGTTTACGACGTGACGCCAAAGCCGCCGGGAACGATTGAGTTTGAGTAATTTTGAGTTTGAATCTGAATACGTTTGAATCTGAATACGTGAATCTGAATACGTGAATCTGAATACGTGACTCTGAATACATTTGAATAATTATGTCTCTCAATCAATCCGTTCTTGAAATCCGCGAACGGCAGCGGATTAAATCCCGACCGTACAACGAGCCTGCGGCTTTTTGGCTCGGTCAGGACAATCTGCGCGGCGACGTTGTCGACGTCTTGACAATCATTTTCCAAACGTCAGGCTGCTACTGGGGAAAACAGGGCGGTTGTACGATGTGCGGCTACGTTTATGACAGTTCAACGGGTGAGCCGGCAGACGCCGATATCCTCGCTCAGTTAGACAAAGCGCTGGAACGCGCTTCTAAATTGAATCGCTTTATGGTGAAAATCTTTACATCCGGCAGTTTTTTACACACATCGGAAATCTCGCCCGCCCTTCGAAAACAGATTTTAAAAAAATTGGCGGATGATGAGAGAATCGTTGCCGTTTTGGCGGAAACGCGTCCCGAATTTGTAACGCGTGAAGCTGTTGCTGATTGTTTGTCTGTCATGAACGGCAAGCCGCTTGAATTCGCTTACGGTCTTGAAACGACGTCTGACCGAATCCGCCGCGAATCCATCAACAAAGGATTCACGTTCAATAAATTCAAAGAGGCGGCAAAAATCGCTCAAGAGAGCGGCATTTTTACAAAAGCTTATTTGATGCTCAAACCGCCGTTTTTAACGGAGCGGGAAGCGACGGAAGACATTTTAAAAAGCATTGACGAGGTTGCGCCGTACGCGCAAACTGTGTCCATCAACCTCTGCAATGTCCAAACAGGTACCTACGTTGAGAAACTTTGGGAAAACAAAGAGTACCGCCCGCCATGGCTTTGGAGCATCGTCAAAATTTTAAGAGAAGCCAAAATCAAACACCCGGATTTGGTTTTGATGTCCGATCCCGTCGGCGCGGGCGCCAAACGCGGCCCGCGTAACTGTAAAACCTGCAGCAGAGATGTCGCCGGCATGGTTCGCGCGTTCTCAATCACACAAGATGTCAAAACGTTGGAAGAGGTCGAGTGCGATTGTAAATTATTGTGGGAGAAAGAATTGCTTTTGGACGACGTCACATTCGGGGCGCCGATTTTAGATTAAGAAGCGGTAACGGAGGAGAAGATATGTCACAGAAAAAAGTGTTTGAAAAGAAAATGTCATCCGACAAGGATGGGCTCCGCTTCGCAACGCCCGAGCCGGTTGCCAAATACAGGGCGGCGCGCTTGGCATGCCGCGTCATTGCCGACATCAGCTGCGGCATCGGCGGCCAAACCATTTACTTCGCGCAGCGTTGCAAACACGTCTATGCCGTTGAAATTGACCCTCTTAAGCTGGAATACGCGAAACAAAATTGCGCGAAACACGGTTTGTCCAACGTGACTTTCATTTGCGGTGACGCGCTTGATCCGGCAGTGGTCGCGCAGATTCCTGAAGCGGATATCGTTTTTTCAGACCCGTACCGCCCGCCCGAAGAGGAAACGCGGCAAACGGACAGCCTGCGCCCCGGGATTCCCGCGGTGATGGACGCGTACGCGGGGATTACGCAAAACTTCGCGTTTGAAGCGCCGCCGCAGATGCCGCCTGAGAGGATTGATTTTGATTGTGAAAAGGAATACATTTCCTTAAACGGTCAATTAAACCGCCTGACGCTTTATTTCGGCAAAATAAAGAAATACAACAGGATTGCCGTTTCTTTGCCCGAGGGCAACGCGATGGTGGACGCGCCCGTGAAGTTGCCGCCGATGGTTGAAACAGATAAACCGATGCTTTTCATGTTTGAGCCCGACCCCGCCGTTGTCGCGGCTGACCTTCTCAACGAGCTGACCGACGACATGATTAAAGCGATCGCGGGTCACGTCAGGGTCGTTAAAATCGACAAAAAGAGAACGCTTTTGACCGCGGATTTGCTGACCGTCAACCCGATGAATAAAAACAGTTACATCATGCTTCGCGCCATGCCGTTTGAAACGGAAAGCGATTACGAAAAAATCAATGAATTCCTGAAGAAAAGCAACGCCGGTAAAGTAACGCTTCGCGGCAGCATCGACCCGAAAAACTACTGGGGCATTCGCAATCAATTGGAAGCGGGACTTTTCGGGACCAAAAAGATTCATTTGTACTTAAAAGAACAGGAAAACAACAAAACGGAAGCCTTGATTTGCGAATTGATATACGAGTGACAAACAAATGACAATTCGGATAAACGAGGTCAACCGATAACGGTGAATTTTCTCTTTACAAATGAACATCCCGACGCGAAGCATAAAACTAATGAACTCTGAGAGATATTATCGCCTGCTTCTTATAGATTTATAATAAATTGTATTTCCATAGTTTGTATTCAACAACTTGAATTCCACAACTTGTATTCAACAATTTGTATTTCCACAACTTGTATTCCACAACTTGTATTTTTCATCAATCACAAGAGGGTCATTATGACAGAAAATAAAAAGACAGACATTTTGGAAAAGGGCGCTATCCTTCAGCGCGACGGTGAAACCTATGCAATCGCGCCGCACACGCCGGCCGGTCTTTTAACACCCGCAATCATGAGAACGATGGCTGACGTTGCCGAAAAATACAATTTGGCGGCCATTAAGGTTTCCTCTTCTCAGCGCATTGTTTTGGTCGGATTAAAAGAAGAAGACATTGACAGCGCTTGGGCCGACCTGAACATGAAACCCGGCTCCGCCATCGGCATCTGTGTCCGCAGTGTCCGTATTTGCCCGGGAACAACGTTTTGTAAACGCGGCAAACAAGACGCACTGGGACTCGGCTTGAAACTGGATGAAAGATACCACGGCCTCGTGCTTCCCGCCAAAATGAAAATCGGCGTCTCCGGTTGCCTGTTTTCCTGCGCCGAATCTGCCATCCGCGACATCGGCTTTGTGGGTGACAGCAGCGGTTACAAATGTTTCGTCGGCGGCAGCGCCAATGCAACGCCCAGAATCGCTGATTTAGTCGCGGAAGGGCTTTCCGAAGAAGAAGCGCTTGCCATGGCCGATAAAATCATCACATACGCCAAAGAAAAGAATTCCAAAAAGAGACTCGGCAAGCTGATTGAAGAAATCGGTTTGGAACAGTTCAAAAAGGAAGCGGGCATTTAATAATCATTTGAAAATCGGTTATTTGAAAATCGGTTATTTGAAAATCGGTTATTTGAAAATCGGTTATTTGAAAATCAAGCATTAAAAATCGGTCATTTAACAATGACCGGTGCCATCTTTTTTTACTTTTTTAAAGTTTCACGTCACTTTTTTTACTTTTTTAAAGTTTCACGTCACTTTTTCGTCATCACAGAAATCGTCCGCGTCAAACTTCGGTGTACGCGCTGCTTATAAACGGTTTCGATTGAAAATCCGGCGCCCGACGCGAAATCTTCGATTTCCGCTTCGGAAACGACAATCGCTTTTTTCCCGGGCTTTAAAATCCGGTACATTTCTTTGAAAGATTCAGAATACAACCTCTCTAAAGATTCCGCTTTTATCGCGGCTGAGCGCCCGTATGGCGGGTCCGTGACAATCGCGTCCGCGCAATTATCCGCCAGCGGCAAACCACAGGCGTCGCCGGTAAATAAGTCATAATTAATCAAATCAATACCGAGGTCGCGTTCTTCTTTGGAAAGCAATTGCCCTGTCGACCGTGAATAACCGCCCATATTGGTGCCGGCGCCGATGATGATTTTTTCTTGCGCGTCAATGCCGATTGCCTTTGCACCCAGGAGTCCGGCCTCCAATAAAATGCCGGCCGTCCCGCAAAACGGGTCAACGGCGATTGTTCCGGGCCGAACGCCCGCAATATTACATAGCGCGCGCGCGACTCTCGGCATCAGTACCCCGGGATAAAAAAACGGTTTTTTTTGCGGGGAACGGAATTCATAGGCGCCGCGGTCAACGGCAGAAGCCAAAAGGCCGAATACCGCCTTATCCGTCAGGGTCAGCCTGAAAACCTTGTCCGCGTTTTTTAGAGAGGCGCGAAAACCTTGCCGAAAGATCCTGCCGCCGATTCGGCCCTCCAAATCAACGGATTTTAAAACAGAATTGTCGCCGAGCCGCTTTGCGCGGACAACAAAAGTTTCTCCCTCGTTCAAATAAGCCGCGGCGCGAAACTTTTCAGCCGCGTTCAGAACAGCTTCTTCAGAAACATCAACAATGTCAATGACTTTTGAAATCGCATGCGTCATCGCCAAGACATCCGGCATATCGTCTCTCATCATTTTGAAAATATCGTCATCCGAAACAGTCGGATCAGGTGATGAAATATCTACAACAAGACAGCTGAGATATGCCGCAAAAACAGATGCATCGAGCCCTGCCGACGCCAAAACGGCTAAAACTTCAGCGGCGGGGATTTGAGGATGCTCCCCCGAAAGCTCAAACGCGTATAACATGAAAGAAAATAACGGGTATCGGTTATATATTTCCTCTGCCGCAAAAACAGAGGTTTTGGGTCAGGATTTTAACTTTAAACTTAAACTTTTAGCTTTAAACTTTTAGCTTTAACTTTTAGCTTTAAACATATTTGATGCCTTTGATAAAACTTAATTTATTAACTTATTCGACGCCCTTGACGAAACTGCCCCGCGTAAAGCCGCTGCCGTCCGAAGAGAAGTCATCCGCGACAAACGACCCTGAATAGACATCCGCCAAGCCCTTTTTGTACAAAGAGACAAGAGCGCGAAGTTCATCGGGCGAATGGCCGATTCCGTCAATCCGAAAAGACGAAACGCCCGCCTTATACAGTTTTTCAGACAAGCCGAAAGCGTTCAATTCTTTGGAATTAAAAATGAAGCCCCGGTTTTCCGAATCCTCTAAAACCGGAAACGCGTAATTTTTGGAATCTTTTATAAGATATTTGGACAGCGGAACGGTACAATCAACGGTCTCAGACATAATCGATTTTCTCTCAGAAGACGAAACGGGGGATGAATGAAGCGGCGAATGAAGCGGTGAATGAAGCGGTGAATGAAGCGGTGAATGAAGCAGCGAATGAAGCAGCGGATGTTCTGTTACCATCAGCCGCTGGCGCCCGTGAACCTGACATTCGAAATCGGGCAGTTTTGCCGCCGTCGCCGTCGCGTCATATTTGCCGGTCAGCTCTTTAATGTTTGAAATCGCAAGCTCTAAAGACAAAGTGACGGCGCCCGCGCCCGAATCGAAAAGAAGGCGGGCGGCTTCTGAATTGAAAACATTGAATGTGAAATCGGTCACAATCCTGAAATGTTTGCCAAAGCGGGGGTCGGATAAAATGAATTCAAAAACCCCGGGATTTGAGGCTAAAACCCCCGAAATCCCCAAACCTTTCAAATCCGAAAGCAAGTCTTCCAGCTTTTTAAAATCCTTTTCCTTTGTCACAAACGGCGTCCTATAGAAAACCCTCTCCTTTTCGGAATCAGAAAGCGCCGAAACAATATCTTTCAGCTCATTCGCCTGTATGCCGAATTCTTCTCCGGTGACAGGGTCTTTAAAGAGGTCGCCGCCGACATAAATTCGATCGGCTCCGGCCTCTAAGGCGGCGTCTAAATCCTTTTTCGAGTAAACGCAAACCGTAACGGACGGCGGGTTTGAGTTGTAACCGGAGGTTTCGGGTCCCGCCGGTGAATCAGAGTCGGATGAAACAGGAGCTGATAAAACAGGTTGTCTTCGTTTGCTTAAGACAATCTCACTCAAAAGCGCCTGTAATGCTTTGTTTCGCGCGTTTTTGAATTCCCCGACCGGAACGAAACACGCTCCGGCAATGACAGCATTCGCTGACAAAATATGATAAATGGGGGTGCCCGCCCGAATCAACAAGTCCTCTGCCTGTTCTTTTGATATCGGATTCTTTTGAGCGGGTTCAATGATGTATTCGGACCGGACAACAACGCGGTGTCCGTTCGCATCGGCGGCGGAAATGATGATTGGGGAACCGGGACAAAGGGTACATTCAACGGTAATGTCTATCTCTAATGATTCTGCCGGCGATAATTTTTCAATTAATTCAGAAATCGGGAAAGAGTCGGCGGAAGAATAATGTGATGTTTCAGATGCAGTAGACGCTGTTTCAGATATCTCTGATGGCGTTTGAGTGAGACGTATGTAGCCGAAGAAATCCAAACCAAGTGTTCCGGCGATGTCTGAAATGTCTTTTTCGATGTCTTCTGAATCGGCAATCGGAAGTTTTCGGGACAAGTTTTTCTGAAGTTCAAAATCGAAGGTTTTGTATACGAAGTCGCCGGCGCTTGGCAGCGATATTGAGTTTTCGTCAAACAAAACAGGCGCGGGAATATTAACGATGTCTCCGGCGGAAGCTTTGCTGCAGATTTTGCGGTCGGAGTACATCTTTTTGACGGTGAAACCTTGCCGCGGGTCTTGGGGGGAATTCGTGTTTTTACGAACGTCGCCGACGGAAATGCCGTCGTGCGGGGATAAATCGGATGTCAGTAATACGGTGATTTGAGAGTTTCGCCGGTCAACGGCCGTGATTTTTCCGATCAGAAGGCCTTTGTTATACGGCAATTCCCGGCTCATCAAATCGTTTTTGGGATTTTGAACGAAATAACCGTCCGTGAAGTCGCGGTTAAAGAGTTTTTTAAGCGTTTCCCGCTCTTTCAGCGTCGGCTGATTTTCCTTTCCGTTACCTTTTCCGTTACTTTTTCCATTTTCTTTTCCATTCTCTTTGCCGTTTGAAGCGATGCGGCCGATTAAACTTCTGTACACCGAAACGACGCCGGCAACGTAATCCGGTTTTTTCATCCGCCCTTCAATCTTAAAAGCATCAACGCCCGCCGCGATTAACTTATCCAGATTTTCCGACGCGTTCAAGTCTTTCGGGCTCAGCAGATATTGTCCTTGTGTCTCAACGGCGCGGCCGTTTGCCAAAAACTCATATCTTTTCCGGCACGGTTGCGCGCATTTTCCGCGGTTGCCGCTCCTTGAGCCGACCAAACCGCTGAACAAACATTGGCCCGAATAACAAATGCAAAGGGCGCCGTGAATAAATGTTTCAATTTCAACGCCGGTTTCTTTGATGACTTTCAGTTCGGCAACCGTGTTTTCGCGAGCCGGAACGATTCTGATAACGCCGTTTTTCTTTAAAAAAGAAGCGTGATACGAGTTATGGATTGTCATTTGCGTGCTGGCGTGAACCGGAAATTCAGGATATTTCCGAATCAGGCGATTCAAAAGACCGATGTCTTGAACAATAACGCCGTCAATCCCCAAAATGTACAACTCATCAAACAGGGCCATAACGCTGTCCAATTCGTCATCCCGATAAAGCGTGTTGAGCGTGACGTAAATCTTTTTCCCGAAAGCGTGCGCGCAATCCGCTCCAATAGCCAATTCCAAGTCTGAAAAATTGCCGGCGTAGGCTCTCGCGCTGAAGCGGGAAGCCCCCATATAAACGGCATCCGCGCCGCTTTGAAGACCCGCCAGCAAAGAAGCGAGCGTGCCGGCCGGCGCCAGCAGCTCAGGAACGCGATATTCCGGCGCATCGGCGGAACAGACATCATGCTTTGAAGAAAACAAAAAATTCACCCGAGTTTTGAGAGAATGAAAAGTAATTCCATGTAAAATACCTTTGCTTGACTTTGCTTGAAAAACGTTTCCTTCACTTTCGGTTCCGTCCCCCGATTTGTCAGAAACAGAGGAAACCGAAAGCGTTTCGTGGTGTCATAGAAGTTTTTGTTTTATACCAAAAACATTCAGATCTGCATACAAAGAGCATTTCGCCTCCAAGTAGAAACGCAAACAGAAATCGCAAACAGAAATCGCAAACCGAAGTCGCAAAAAAACGAAACCATAAAACCGACCTCCATTTTCGGAATTGGGCGATGCGAAGCAGCGCACAATCCGAAAATGGAGATTTCTGCAAAAAATAAACGAAAAATAACTAACAGTAAACAAACGCCAAAAAACTCAAACAGAAAACGCAAAGAAAATAAAAAAAGAAAAAAATTACGGCCCTAATTTTTCAAAGGCCGCAATTTTCGGCGCCACAGTGACGCCGCCCCCGCTTGAATCGCCGGGTGTTTTCGTTTTTGATTTACTTTTGATTTAATTTTGAATTAATTTCGTTTTTTTAAATTTTATTTAAACTTGAACGCCATCACGTTCGATTCACATACGCGTCGTAGAAGCTGGTGTCAAAGAGTTCCTCTTTGGTCAGTTCTCTGGGTGACAAGCCTTGGTCATACTGAGCCTTTGCATACGCGACGACGAAATCTATAATGAGGTGCGGGTCAGAAACCCATTCTCCGTCCCAATCGTTAATGGAATTCAGAACAATATCTTCAGACACCTGCGTAACGCTTGCATAGTATCTGGCGGCTTCCTCAGGGTTTTCTTGCGTGTATCTGGTGGCGTCAACGTGAATCTTCACGATTTCCGCGACAATCTCGGGGTATTTGTCAATGAATGACTGGCTGACGGCTAAGACACAGCACGCGTGTGCCATGGACATGTCGCCGGAAGTCAGAACCACCTTTCCGTCACCGGCGGCAACGATAATCGAGGGGGCGGGGTGAGGCAGGAAAACAGCGTCAACGGCGCCGGATTTCAATGCCGTTTGCGCTTCGCCGGAGTCCATGCCTTTGATGTCAACTTTTGAAAGGTTGACGCCGTTTTCGACCAGCCATTGTTTAAAAAGTGTGTCCTGAATGGAGCCGGGCGGGAACGTGGCAATCTTTTTGCCTTCAAAATAGGTCGGGTCCGTATAGGTCGCGTTCACCGGAATAATCAGGCTGGAGCCGTTAATTTGAACGGCGGCGATAATTTTCAAATCAGAGTTGTTTTGGGCAATTGACGGGATTAAGGGCGCGGCGCCGATGTAAGCCACTTGAATGGCATTGGAAGCCAAAGCCGTCGCTTCAGACGGGCCGCTTGGGAAAGACCTGTCAGACACTCTTCTGACGCTGTCAAGCTGAGATAAATTCTCTTCCCACCAGCCCAAAGCCTTGGCGGTCGTGAAAGCCATTTGATGCGTGCTCGGCTGGAAACCGATGATAACGTCCGTTGTTTCCGCGTTGCTGTTGCCCAAACAGCCGGAAAAAGAAACGGCGGCGAGCAGCATCAGCGCTATGCTTAAAAATAACATTTTTTTCATTATTAATCTCCTGAATTTTATGAAGCAAAATCAAAACAATAGAATGCAGTAGAATGCATGAGGTGCAATAGAATGCAATTGAATGCAATTGAATGCGCGTTTCGGGACAAATAAATTATTTATAAAGTCACACGGGACAGAAAGACGGCATGCGCATGTCATCCGAAAGGCAGGCCACAAACATAATTTTCTCGTTTTTTCCTCGAAACGTTTGTCCGAATTTACGAATTATGAATTATTAACAAATTATGAATCATTTGACGTTTAACGTTTTTTGACGTTTTACGAATTATTAATGAATCAATTAACGAATGATTGAACCGTATTCGGCGAACGGCAGAATAATAATTCCCGCGGCAACAATACCGCAGAGTATCTTTTCTAAAAAATCATATAAATATCTATCCATAATTCGTTAAATTTTATCATTTTTGTGAAAGTTTTATATAAGGAATTATCCATTTAGGAAACTATTTAGAAAAAACAGAAAAAATAAAACACAGAAAACCCGAGGGACGAGGAAATGCATATATCCGACCGTTTAATAAAAGCCGCTTTTGAATCGGACGAGAACTTTCAAATTGTTCTTCACCGCGTGATTAAAGAAGACCTGAATATGAATGCCGTTGATTTTTCCAAAGAAGCCGGCATTCCGCACAGCACGCTTTATAAAATCCTTTCCGGGAACCGCGCGCCGAACATCAAAACGCTTCGCCAGATTGTCAACACCGTCAAAAAACACGAAAAGCCGACGGAAGAATTTATCGCCGTGATTGCCGCGCGGATGGTTTTGGACACGATAACGGAAACAAAACGAAAAATCGGCGGCCGCTTAATTACCGTCAAAGAATATTCTGCCAATTCAATGGAAGAAGCCATCATCGTTTCAATCCGCGCCGAGCGCGAAGGCGCAAAAGCGCTGGTCTGCGCGCCGATTGTCAGTCACACCGTTGAAAAAATCGTTTCAATCCCCGTCACAACGATCATGCCCAAAGAAAGCATCACCGAAGCCATTGAAATCGCAATGAGAAAGGTCGGCTGAAAATTTCACTCTTTCTTTTCACTTTTTTTCACTCTTTCTTTTCACTTTTTTTCATTCTTTCTTTTCACTCTTTTTTTTCGAAAGCGCGCTTGCGACCATAATCGCTTTTGTGTAATGTCCCGCCGAACGGGATGTATCGACAAAAACGTGTTTCGCCATTAAAATGGGCGCGCCGAGGCCGTCGCCGCCTCCCAAAAACGTGAGCGCTCGAAAAATCAGATTGCCGGTGATGCCGTTTGGCGCGATAATGTAATTCGAGTGTTCAAATGCGCCTTCCAAATCCATTTTATAATCAACGGCATGCAACTTCTTTTCTTCCGTGACGATTCTGATTATCTCAGCGGCTTCCCGCTGTCCGGCTTCGTCGGCGCCCGAAATCAACCCGACGCGCGGCAAAACGCCGAGACGATTCAGCAAATGCGTCCCGAGACATATGAATTCAACTTTATCTTCCGCTGTCGTTCCCTCATCAATGCCGACCGGCGCGAAAAAGTAGGGGTTGCCGTCTTTTGTCAGTAAAATGGCAATTCTGTGAATTTTATCAATGTGACACGCCCTCTTCAAATTGGAAAGAGAATCAGACGCCTTCGCTGTTCCGCGAATGGCGGCGTCCACCTCACCCGAAACAAGCAGAGAAACGAGTTCGTCTTCGGGATTGTCGGTGTCGATTATTCTGAAAGGCAGGGTGAGCGGCTCATCTTTTTCGGCATTGCCTTTTCCGGTATTGAAATGAATCCGGGCCGCCTTTTCGATTTCCTCGCGGCTGCCGACCAAAACAACATCAGCGTAGTTTTTCTCAACCGCGGCCACGGCGCAGTGAATGGTTTCAGGGTCAGGGTCTCTGACGCCCATCGCGATGGTTGCGTGTTTGGAGACGGCAATCTTCTCAATCAAACCAATCAGTCTTCCCATCTCATCGGTTTTGCCTGTCTTCTCAAATTCGTTCAAAATCCGTCTCCTTTTCTCATTTTTACTTTCAAAACATTATTTTAAAAATCATTTCTTTTCAAGGCCGTTTAAAACAGCCTTTGTCATAACATCAACATCCGGCTTTCGTCCCGTCCAGATTTCAAAAGCCAACGCTCCCTGATAAATCAGCATCATCATGCCGTTTAATGTCTTTGCGCCGGCTTTCTCGGCTTCTTTTAAAAACTTCGTTTCTTGCGGGTTATAAACAATATCAAAGGCGACGGCTTTGTTTTTCAGATGCGTTTGAATCATCTCATCCTTTGTTTTTCCCGCCGGCAGTTCCAATTGGTCAAAAAAGGAAACGTCCTCATACTTTCCCATGCCGAGCTCTGTTGTTTGAATGATGATGTCCGCCTGCGCCAAATCATCCCATCCCGCTGAAAAACCGCCGCCCGACACATGCCGGTTTCCGGTTTTATCGGCAATTTCAGCCGCCAGTTTCTTTGCTTTTTCAGCCGTTCTGTTGATAATTCGAACAGCGTTCCCGCGTTCGCCGAATAAAAATGAGATAGAACGGGCGGCGCCGCCTGCGCCGATGATTAGAATCTTTTTTCCCGCCGTGTCCGCGCCCGCTTGTTCCAATGCCGCCAGCGCGCCTGCCGCATCTGTATTAAAACCGTAAATGTTTCCTTCATTAAACAATAATGTATTGACGGCGCCGACTTTTTCGGCGAAAGCATCGGGTTTGATAATGCCGGCTTCCAATATCTTTTCTTTATGGGGGATTGTCAAATTCAAGCCGCGGAATCCGTCCGCTTGCGCTTTTAAAACCTTTTCTTTCAATTCTTCCGGCAAAACGGCATAAGCTTCATAGGCGGCGTCCGTCATCCCAAGCGCCGAAAACGCGGCGGTATGCATAGCCGGTGACAGCGAATGGCTTATCGGATACCCGAAAACGCCGAATTTCAGAATCGTCATTTGTTCTCCTTCCCTTACTCATTCCTGTTTTGAATCATTTGCGCTCAAACCATTTCTTTGAATCATTTGCGCTCAAATCAATCTCATCAAATCAATCCCAATATTCTGAAACCTTCTTTGATTTCATCCACTCTCAACTGGCCCGGCGCCGCGATTTCATCAATATATCCGTATGACAAAACGGAGCCGTAAACAGGCGATGTTATTCGCGTATGCTTTCCGATATCGCCCATCGCGATTAAACACGTTTCTCCCGAAACTTTCAGTCCGGCTTTGTATAATTTCAAAACATCATTGCAGTTTTCGGGCATCACGGCGATTTTGGCGATGTCGGCGCCTTTTTCAAAAGAGTTGAGCAAAACGTTTTCGATCTTCCTTTGAGCCGGCGTTCCGGTAAAAAAGTGGGACGAAATGATGATTTTTGTCTTTGATTTTTGAGCAATCAAAACGCTTTCGGATATGTTTTTCTTTGAACTCTTTCTTTCGATGTCGATATAATCCGCGGCGGGAATGATTTTTTGAATCAGTTTGAACCGTTCCGTTTCCGTTCCTTCAAAAGCGCCGCCTTCTTTGCCGGACCGAATTGTGCCGATAACGGGAAGCCCGCTTTCCTTTGCTTCCTTCATCCACAACTCCAGCCGTTCATGAAGTTTCGGGTCATCACAGCCGCCTTTTGTGTATTTTTCAAAAGAGGGGTCGTTTTTCATCTCATTTTTCATCAAAAGGTCTATTCGGACTTCAAGCATGTCGGCGCCCGCTTTCTTTCCCTTTTCTGCGGTTGCCTTTACGTCTTTAACAATCGTGCCGACGACAGCCGGTTTCATTGACTCTTTCATTTTATTCCCTGTTATTTTGAAAATACAAATACTTTCGGGATATAAAAAATATAGCCATCTTTCATCCTATCATCTATCATTACAAAAATCATTACAAAGAACGGACATATCGCATATGGGTATGCGGCGTATCTAAGCTGACTTCTTTTTGTGTTCCGTCAAAAAGAAATCCGCATTTTTCATAAAAAAGTTTGGCTCTGTTATTGGTTTTCAGCACCCACAGAAGCACTTCGCTGTAGCCCATTCGTTTCAGTTCGAAAAGGGAAAAGTCCATCATTTCTCTGCCATATCCTTTGCCCCAATATTCGCTCAGCAAATACATGGCGGAAATTTCGCCCGCATCACTTTTATCTTCGTCGCGGCTCTTGTTGAACACGAGTCTGCCGATTATCTTCTTGTCATGCTCAATAAAATAAAAATTAAAAGTGCCCGGCTCGCTCAAAATCCGTTGATACGTTTCTGCAATTTGTTCAACACTCATCTGATTCAGGTAGTCGTCTGACAAAATGCCTTTATATGCCGCCCGCCAACAGGCGACATGATTTTCGGCATATTCAAATGCGTTCGACGGTACTGCTTTTCGGATAAGTATACTCATCAGACTACCCTCATATCAGATCCCTTTCAAAATCAGATTCCCTTCAAATCAGATTCCCTTCAAATCAGATTCCCTTCAAATTAGATTCCCTTCAAAATCAGTTTCCTCTCAAAATCAGATTTCCCTCAAATCATCTTTTATCATTCTTCCGGTCCCCAAAATAAAAAAACTGCCTCCTCCGCCGCTGAAAAAGAAAAACAGAAGCCGAAGCGAAGCGGCGGGGGCAGTTGGGGCAGTTTGCGGTCGTCAGTGTTCCTGTTTTTTCGTCAGTCCAGTGTCGGAATGGCCAGAATCAAACTTCGGCGGGTGATTATGCCTGCCAATTTACCGTCGTCGTCCAAAATCGGGACGATACCGACGTTTTTCTGCACCATGCTTTTGACAATATCTTCGGCGGGCGAGGACGGTTTTGCCGTCGTCGGGCTGCGGGACATGACATCGGCGATGAGCAGATTTTTGATCTGGTTTTCTTGGTATTTATCGGGGACGTGGTCTTTGAATTCCTGAAGCGCGACGGCGATATCTCTTTCGGAAACGACGCCGACCAATTTGCCTTCTTCCATCACGGGGATACGCCCGATGTTATTTTCAAGCATCAGGTGCCGGGCGTGAACGAGACGCTCGCTGGAATTGATTGTGATAATCGTTTTTTGGAACATCACGTCTTTGGCCTGCTGGCCGGTAAAATCATGCGCGCCGATGATTTCGTTGGGCGTAATCCAGCCGATAACATCCTTTTCGTTTTCAGAAACAAAAAGAACGCCGCCCTTTTCTTTCAAAATTTTGACGGCGACGGCGAATTTTGTGCCGGGCTTGACGAATGTGAAATTTTTCGTAACGGCTGTCACCACCGGCAGAGAGGAGGCGGGTTTTGTCCTTTTTTTCGTTCCAAGCTCTTTTGCCAGCCCTCTCATTGTCAAAACGCCTGCCGCTTCACCGCTATGGGTGACGAGCAGACGGCGGGTATTTTTCTTTTCCATTATGCTGAGAGCGTTTGAAATTTTCGCCGACTTATCAATCGTCGGCGGAACAGCCATGATATCTTTAACCTGCATGTGTTTCACCTTCTGTGAATCATTAACTTTAGGTTTAATCGTTTTTGTTTTAAGACAATTCTGTTTAAGATAATTTATTTGACAATTCAATCTTTGACGATTTCATCGTTGACAATCAATTTGACGATTTCATCGTTGACAATCAATTTGACGATTTCATCATTGACAATCAATCAATTTGACAATTCAATAATAAACCGTGATTTCTCGTTTTACTCTTGAATTTCACAATCTTCTGCAAGCCGTTTGATGATATCGTCTTTTGAAATCATGCCTGCGATTTTGCCGTTCTTCGTTACCGGAAGAGAGACGACATTGTTTTCAATAATTTTCTTGGCGGCGCTTGCAATAGATTCGCTGACATCGGCAACGATTATGTTTGTCATCACATCCTCGGCGATGAACGGAACGTCAATCGCGAACCGATAAGCCTTGGAAGACGTTTTCTTGTTTCCGCGAATGTTTCTTTTGCCGCCGCTGTCAATCAAATCATTGGCGGACAGGTCTTTGACAGAGACGATGCCGACCGCTTTTTCGTTGTTGTCCATCACAATGACTTTTTGGACGCTGTTTCTCTCCATTTCATCTATGATATGATTCAGCGTGTGGCCGGTGTGAACCGTCACGGCTTTTCCCGACATTGCGTCGCCGACACTGTCTTCTGAACCTCTTTCCGCTGCATACCGGATCAAATCCGTTTTTGAGACGATACCCAAAATTTCCTTGTTGTAGATTGGGATATGGTCAATTTTCTGTTCGGCCATCAACTTGGCCGCTTCAAAAACCTGCGCGTTCGGCGATAAAGTGATAACATTCGCCGTCATGACCGATTTAACCGGAATTTGGTCAATAGGTCTTCGTTTCCAAGCCGCCTCTCCTTCAAAAAGTTTCATTTTCAAATCGGATTTCGTGAATATGCCCAAAATCAGCGGGCCGTCAGTCACCAAAATGGAACCGACTTTATGTTTCATCATAAGATTACGCACATACGCCACCGTATCATCCGGCGCTGCAATATAAACGGGCGAACTCATGATATTTTTTATTTTCATGGAATTTCCTCCTATGCGACTGGCTTCTCTTTTTTCCGGAAAATTAACTTCATCAACTGTATTTCTTTAGCATCTGTCAGACATTTGTCAGGTCTGTTGAGTCTGTTGAATAATAGGGTCTGTTTTTCAATGTCTGTTAATTATGTCTGTAAATTATGTCTGTTAATCAATGTCTGCTGATATCAATATCTGTTTTCGTTTAATAAACGGCAAGGTATCCTCACTCTGTATTAAAAAACGGCAGAAACGATTCAAAATCCGGATCTGATTTCTCAGACATAATGTAAATCACTTCCGCAACCGCGTTTTAACAACGGTAACCGTAATTTTCTCACAGTCTGCCGTTTAGACGCACGGATGCAAAAGTCAGAAATAAAGTCGAACAAAAATGTTCTGAAATTGGGATTTGTTGTCATATTCGTGTCACCCAAATTTTAATTTCCGGATAAATTAAAAAGGGATTTTATAGGTTATATAAGTTGTGTCGTGAAATAAAAACAATTAAATATAATCTAATAACATTTTAATTCTTATTATTAAGAACGGTTCCCAAATCCGAAATATTTTCAAACCCCTCTATTTCCGATGGAACTTCTTTAAAAAAGGTAAATCTCAATATCGGTTTTAAAATTTTATATGCGCTTTTATTTAAATGATTTTGAATTAAAATAAAAAATAAAATAAAACGCAATCGATAAGGCCATTTCATGAGAGATTTTAAAATAATTCCTCAGAAAATTTCAGACCTTTTCAGATACTATGAAAGAACGGTTAAAATGTATAATAAAAATCCAAAAAAGCATTAACTCTAAAAATAAAATTTAAAAAATTCGGACGGCTGTCCGAATTTTGAATCAATGATGAGTTAATCGAAAACCCGGAATTAAAGAATGATGATTCTGGTTTTGTTTCCGGCGCTCAGCTCAATCTCTTCGTTCATGCCGAACTTTGAAAAGGCGTCGCTGATGCGTATTGTCATACCGATTTGAACGCTGTTGACCAAGTCGGCATGCTCGCCCCAAAGGCTGACGCGGATTGTGCCGGTGTCGTCTTCAAGTTCGATGTTTGAAACCGTGTTTTGTGTTCCGTCATCTCTTTCAAAATCGCGGACGTTTCCGATTTCAATCACGCGGCCTTGAACGGAATAGGCTTTGCCCGGCAGGATGTCATTGATGCTGTCAAGTTTTTCCTGATACAAAATTTCTTTATCGGAGGCAACGATGTTTCCGCGGGAGCCGACGTTGAGTTCAACCGTTTGGCTGAAATTGTTCATGCGCGAATAAGCGTTGAGAACGTCAATCGGGTCACCAAAATCGAATTCATCTAAAAAGACAGTTTTGTCGTCCCACAGACTGACGCGGATTTTACCGGTCGGGTCGCCGATTGTTATCGTTCCGATTGTGCCTTGCGTGCCGTCCTTTCTGCTGAAGGTCCGGACATCTGAAATGTCAAGAACGATACCGGAAACGTTAACGCCGTTTAACGCGTCTGCCACTTCACTGATTGTGATGAATTTTTGTTCGTATTCGACATCGGTGTCCAAAAGATCGATGACACTGTATTTGCCGAGTGAAATTTCAACTTTTTGTGAAAAGTTATTCAGTTTGGACATAGCGTTTTGAATTTTGACGGATTCGCCGATGTTTAATTCTTCTACCAGTTTCGCTTTGTCATCCCACATGCTGACGCGGATTGTTCCTGTGGAATCGCCGAGCGTCATGTTTGAAACACACCCTTCGCCGCCATCTTTTCGGGTGAAGGTTTTTACCTGCCCTAAATCCAAAACTTTGCCGAAAATCATAATGTCGCTCATGCCGTCTTTGATGTCTCCGATCATGCGCGCCGGCACTTCGTATTCAACGTCTTGTTCAGACAGCGCAAAGACGCCGTTATTGCCGACATGGACTTCAGCGCCGTTGAGTCCCTTCTTTGTGTATCCCGAAACGGTTACGGCTGAACCGGCTTTTATTTCGCCTTTTTCAACAGCGTCGACTTTTGCATCCCAAACAGAGACACGGATTTTGCCGGTCGTGTCGCCGACCATTGCGCTGACAACGCGCCCGATGGTGCCGTCTGTTTTGTTAAATTCCCGCGGTTCGTAAATCGATAAAACTTTTGCGACAAACGTAATATTGCCGCTGTTTTCGTCAATGGATTCGATGGTAACGTTTTCTCTTTCGATGTTTGAGACGCCGAGGTCGCTTAAAACGAGGCGGGCGCACATTTCATCGTCACAAAGGCCGCCCAAAGCTTCCTTTCTCTCGTCGACTTTCGCGAGAAAATCTTCAAAACTGATGAGACTGTTGACTTTTTCATAGATTTCTTTTAATTCTGTCATTCTTTTACCTTTTGCTGAATTAATTAAATTACCCGATAATCGATGAGCACGGACAGTTCAATCGTCTGATAAATCAGAGTGTCAAAAAATCGAAGCGGTTAGAGTACACGGACAAAGTTGATTTGAAAACAATTGAGACGTAAAGAATTGCTGAGATATGGGTACACCGGATTTATGTATGTTAAATAACAAGGAGCGAAGTCTTATTCAACTTCACAAATGAATACTTCTCCTTCCTATTTCTACCTTACTGTTCATCGGCTTTATTCACCTCAAAAGAATGTAAAAGAGTGCAGTGTATACATAGTGAACACATAATGAGTGCATGTGAGTGCATGTGAGTGTATGTGAGTGCATGTGAGTGTATGCGGGTGCATGTGAGTGCATGTGAGTGCATGTGAGTGCATGTGAGTGTATGCGAGTGTAATGTATGAACAATGTTTATTTATGAGCAACTTTTATTTATATGAATAGAAACATTAGGAGAATCATGATTAGAAAGTGCGAGGAGCACGGTTGTTTCAGAGGCGAAGCCTGTCCCGAATGCGATCAGGAGGGTCAATTTGTTCTGGACGACGAAAGAGAGGACAAACTGGGGCGCTTCATATCGGGCGCATTAAGGCACTTCCCCGAAAAGCTCGGGCTTTCGATGTACGAAGACGGCTGGGTCAGCATCAACGCATTAACGGCGGCGGTGGCCCGCAAATACAAGTGGCCGAAAAAATATCACGTCTATGCGCTTGTTGAATCAGACGAAAAAGGCAGGTATGAGATTTCCGGCGGCAAAATCCGCGCCGTTTACGGCCATTCCATCGGCGTCGTTTTGGATTATCCGCTTTACGGCGGCGAATTCGCTTACTACGGCATGAACCCCGAAGAAGTGGATACCCTTTTGGATGAGGGCATCCGGCCGGTGAAACAAAGATACCTTCATTTGAGCACCACGCTTGAGAAGGCCATAGAAGTCGCCATGATCCACACGGAAAACCCATCCATTTTTAAAATCGATGTCGCCGCCGCGATTGATGACGGATTAAACATCATGATCGCCAACGATGATATCTTGCTGACCGATGAAATTCCGGCGGAATATATCGTGGAAATTTATGAATAAATCTTTTTATTCAATTCATTTTTTAAAAATCATTTTTATTAAAACACTCTATTTTTAATTTCCCTTTTATTCTTTTTCCAATCCTCTTTCCAATTCCCTTTCCGATTCTCTTTTTCAAATTCCCTCTCATTCAATTTTAACTCTTTTTCAACTCTTTTTTAACCGGTCAGAACTTTTTCAAAAACCTTATTATATGAAAACAAGCTAACTTTGTATTTGTTTTTCAGACGTTTATTGAATCAATAGTCGTTATGACAATGTTGATTTTGGACGTTTTATAAAACCCAAACATGACAACATATTAATAATGAGGAAAGCGGATCCTTATCGGATGCCGTAACCGAATTAACATTTTATTATGTTATTTAAAATAAATTGTGCACGGCCGGCTATCCGCCGTGAATCACCTGCAAGCCGCTTTATGTTTTGTCTCAAATGTGGGACAGGCGGCATAAACCATTCCATACATTCAATATAAATCATTAATACCTAAATAAAATTTATAACAGATTTATAAATATTTTGTAAATATTATGTAAATATTATGCAGATATTTTATAAATCATCCGATAAAGCCCTCAGAGGCTAAACAAACCCGCCGGTTAGATTATAATCGGCAAAAAAAATTCAATTAAAATCAAATTAAATAAAAATTATTGAAATTAATCAACTCGAAAAGAGCGGATTTGCAGAAATTGCGATTCAACAATCATTCAGCAATCATTCGGCAATCAAATTAATTCAAAATCAATTCAATCCATACGATATCGGAATCTGAATCATAAGATTTCAATATTAATAATTTATAATATCGGCAAACTTCAGCATTGCTGAGGGAATTCAACAACAATCAAGACGTACCAAGGCGTAAAAGCCGGCGTCAGCGCTTATAGGAAAAGAATCGCGGATTTGCCCGACTCAAAAAAAAGCGCGAAACAGAAAACATAACCGATTACAATAATCACTATACGACTGACCGAAAACGACACTGTCATGCTCATAAACAAAGCGTGCTGGTCACAAATTAACAGAAAAGCAATTTGCGTAACAAACGAATGGCAGTTTCCCAATAATAAACTGCGATTCAATCATCCCGTGTACCAACCAATCTCTTGCTTCAGCACAAAAAGCAGAAAATCACTGTTCGTTGAAACAATTGGTTGTCTTTCAATTCACCATCCATTCAACAAAAACCTTACCATTCAATCTTATCTCAGAATTAATTCCTGTCTGCATTCCGGCTGCGCTTGACAAAGTAAACAACATGTCAAAGCCGACAGTGCCGGAAAAATGATTGATGCGAAGATTTTGGTTGCGTGCATCCCCGCAATTTGCATTCGTGACGGCAAGCAGTTTTCCATGCTTTTGGTCTATCGGAACAGGTATTTCGTTTTTTGTTTCAGACATACGGAAAATATACGTTTATTGGCGACCGTTTATTGACGACCGAGTTTATTGATTTCTCACCACAAACGCTGTCCGGGGAGACTATGTCATAGCTGTCATTACCGCAAATCGCCGTAATGCCTCCGGGACTCCGATATGAATAATGTTATTAATTCCGTTCGTCGGCGGATTTTGATAAGGCATATGCCTTAAGATTTGGATGAGATGATTTGGATGAGACGATTTGCGATTAATGATTCGCAATTGATGATTTGCAATCGGATTTGCGATTAAATTTGCAATCAAATTTACAATCAAATTTGCAATCAATGCTTCGCGAATAACAATTTCGCGACCCAATTCGCTTTATTTTGCACCTGCATTTTTCGAGTTTTTGATCCCCTTGACAAGGAGATACATTATGCAAAATGAAGATACAACAAAGTATATTATCCGTACAAAAATCAACGCAGACGGCGTCATTGAGCGCCCGGATATCGTCGGCGCCATTTTCGGCCAGACGGAAGGATTGCTCGGAAACGATTTGGATTTACGCGAACTTCAGAAAACGGGGCGAATCGGCCGTATCGAGGTCATGGTCACCACGAAAAACGGGAAAACCCGCGGCAATATTTTCATCCCGTCCAGTTTGGACAAAGTGAAAACATCCGTTTTGGCAGCATCCCTTGAAACCATTGACCGCGTCGGCCCGTGCGTCGCGACAATCGAAGTGACAAAAATCGAAGATGTCCGCGCTTCCAAACGCGTTAACATCGTTGAACGCGCCAAAGACATTTACAAAACAATGTTTGACGACGACCTTTTGGAAGCCCAGGAAATCACAGACGTTATTCGTGAATCCGTTCGCGTCGAAGGCATTGCGGCTTACGGCAAAAACAAATTGCCGGCAGGTCCCGAATACAACGCCAATGAAATTATCATCGTCGAAGGACGCGCCGACGTTTTGACGCTTCTCAAATACGGCATTAAAAACACAATCAGTGTCGGCGGCACAAACATTCCGCAGGAAGTCATCGAATTGCTGAAGGGCAAGAAAGTAACCGTTTTCACAGACGGTGACCGCGGCGGCGAACTGATTATCCGTGAATTGATGCAAGTTTCCGAAGTCGACTACGTTGCCCGCCCGCCGGACGGAAAGGCCGTTGAAGACCTTGTTCAGAAAGAAATTATCTTAGCGCTTCGCCGCAAGATGACGAAAGATCAGTATATTGAAAAGTTCGGCATTATCCTGCCGTCTTCCAAGCGCCCCAAAAAAGCGGCCGATTCTGAAAAAGCGATTGCCGCAAGCAAATTGCTGGAGAAGAAAACGCCGAAAAGCGTAACAAAAATCAGGCAGGCCGCCTCATTTTCAGGCAGCGCCGGCAAACTCGATGAAGAAGAGGACGAAGAGGAAGAAGTTCCGCGCGTCAAAAGAATCCGCACCGAGAAATTGAGTGAGAAAGTCAGTAAATTTGAAACAGCGGCGGAAGATGAGGAACAAGAAAGGGACGACCGTCCCGAAAGAGTCAGCCGCATTGACCGCGCCGACCGCGTCGACCGCCCCGTAAAAGTCAGCCGCGATGACCGTCTCGAGAGAGTCAGCAGCGTCGGCCGCCCCGAAAGAGTCAGCCGTGACGACCGCCCCGAGCGCACTGAACGTCCTGAGAGAGTTATCCGCGATGACCGCCCTGAACGCCCCGAGCGCCCGGTGAGAGTCAGCCGCCCCGAGAGAGTCAGCCGCGACGAACCCGGCGAGGAATGCCCGATGCCCATCCGCGACGAGCCCGTCCTCTACAAAAGCCGCCCTGTCGGACAGACCCGCTTGAAATCCGATAAACAGCGAACAGAAAAGCTGGACGACATGATTTCCGTCAAATATGTGGAATTGGACGCCGATGAACCGGAAATGCAGGCTGAAGAAAAACCGAGACGAACGCGTTATGAAGCGCCTGAGGACGAAGCTGAAAGCGCGGTTACAAAAAGACCGAAACGCGGCGAGTTCAAAGAAGGCGAAAGGGTCGAAAGAGGCGAAAGAACCGAAAGAGGTGAAAGAACCGAAAGAGGTGAAAGAACCGAAAGAGGTGAAAGAACCGAAAGAGTCGATAGGGGCGAAAGAGTCGAAAAAGACGAAAAAGAAGCGAAAGTTTCTATTCCCGTACCGTTTAGCAAAGAAATGGCAAGTTTGACAGGCACGCTGACATCACGGATTTTGGACGACAGCAACGCCGTCCTTTGTGAAATCCCTGTCAGAGATTTGGCAAATGCGTTAAAAGACGGCGTCAACGGCGCAAAATCCATCGTTTTTGACGGCGTCATTACACAGCGCATCGTTGACATCGCCGCGGAACAAGGCATCGTCAATCTGGTCGGTTTGAAAATCGGCAACGTTGTTAAAATGCCGGCGGAAATGAAGGTTTCCGCTGTTCAAAATTAATTTCAGGGTCATGAGGAGAGCAAAATACCTTTTTTCCTTTCTCATCATGATCTTCAATTTTTTTTTAAGGGCTGAGCGCGCAGTTTCAAAACAAAACGGCGTGTTTCGGTCCCCAAACATTTTTTTCAGGTTCTTGCGCCCTTTGCCGCCCTTTGCGCCGTTTCGCCGTCATTCGCGACGGGAGAGAAAATCCGGGCTGAAACAAGGCGGAGGCTTCAATTTCAGTTTACATGATGTTTAAATAATTGTAAGTGATTTTAACAGCATGATTTCTTCCAAGAATATTCGTTTTCACGCCACATCCGATACTTACATCATTCCCAAAAATTCTCTTTTTGATGATAATCTTATCATCCACGGCAACGTCATTGTCGGCTCAGGTTCTCGTTTTTGGAAAAACATTAAAATAAACGGCAACATTCAATTCGGCAAAGGCGTCATCGCGGAAGGGAATGTAGAGGCCGCCGATATCATCATCGGCCCCCTGTCCAGAATCAAAGGGAAAGTTTCGGCAACAGGCGACGTTTCCGTTTTTCAAAAAGCCGTTGTCCAATCCATTGTAAGCGGCGGCACTCTTACAATCATGGAAGGCTGCGAAATCGGTTATGCCGACGGTAAAAGAATGGAAGTCATCGGCAAAGCGGACATTCAAAAAATCGGCGATATCACAAAAGTGACCGTCCGTGCTTTTAACGTTGCGGCGCCGGCAGAGCTTGCAGAGGATTTTGAAGAGGACTTTGAAGAGGGCTTTGAAGAAGATTTTGAAGAGAATATTGAAAAAGATGAAGGAGAAATTGAATCGAATCTTGAAAAAGATGATGCTGAGGTTGAATCGAATCTTGAAAAAGATGAAGGCGAGATTGCAGCAGAGGCTGAAGGCGAGATTGAAGAAGGGACGAAAAGCATCGGCGTTGCAGTGGAAGGGGCGCCGGAAAGCTCAAAAACCGCCGCCGATTCGGCAGAAAACGAAGGCGTCGAAATCATTGAATCAGGCTCATCAACAACCCCTCAATTTCAACTGGAGAAAAAGAGCAAAGGAAAACGTCAAACAACTATTGACCCGGCAGTTCCTGAGGATGAAATGCCGGAAGTCGAACTTTTGCCTTCTTCCAATCCGCAGGAATCCGCGCCGCGCCGCCGGACCGGCGCTCAGAAAACCGTTGTAACGCCTTTCGGCGTCGTTGCAATTGATGATGATTCCGATAAACCCGATGAAAGAGGACCGGCGGTAAACGCCGAAATTTTAAGCGCCGGACCCGAAACGACCGAACCGGGAATCGCCGGGCCGGAAGAAGAAAAATCCGAACGCGCGTCATTGTCAAAATCAAGGCCTTGGCCGGCGTTTGACTCAAATCATGCCCGAAGCGGTCAGACCGGCGCCGCGGCCGACAAACGCAAAAAAGAAGCCCGTTGGGTGGCAGTATCCGGTTGTCTTGAGCCCGCCTCTCAAAAAGAAGCGACAACGATTTCGATTTCTCCGGATTCAAAGGCGGAATCCGGTCAATTCCAATATGAAGAAGTTAAAGTAACAAGCAGTCCCGCCAAAGCAAACGAAGGCGCCAGAGCAAACGCCGGCCGCTCAACGCCTGAAAATTTGCGAAAGGCAAATCAAAAAATTGTTTTTGAAGAAATCGAACCGGAAACTAAGCCTGTTCTGAAATCCGTTCCCCCTGCTTCCGTTAGGCAGAAGCCCGCCGGAGATAAGTCTTCGGTTCAGTCTTCCGAGATTCTTGAAAACAAAGCGGCCGATGAACAGCCAAAGGCCGAACCGGATTCGGTTGACCGGAAAGCAATAAAAACATGGTATGAACAGCGCTTTAAGCCTGTCAAAACCAAACGAAAAGAGTACCCGCCTTACATTTAATTTTTTTTGAAAAAAATCAGCTCTTATTTTCTTTTTTTCTTATTTTTCTTATTTTTCTCATTTTTCTTATTTTTTTAGCTCAAGGTTTATTAAGTCCCCATCCCTTTTTCTGTTATGGAAAATCAAGTCACTGTCACAATAAGAAAGGCTGCCGCAGATGATATTGGCGGCATCATGGGGATTGAACATCTTTCTTTTCACTCCGATGTGATAGAATCCAAAAAGGTGTTTGAAGACAGAATCGCCGTTTTTTCCGACGGGTTTTTGGTGGCGGTTGCCGACACCGGAAACGAAAGGAAAATTGCCGGTTACATTTCATCAGAGCTTTGGGCTTTTTCTGAAGGTTCAGAAGGTTCGGCAAATATTCCGTATTCCAATTTTAATTTAAACCATTCCGTTTACGAAACGCACCGTGATGACGGGGAGGAATTATACATTTCATCCGTTGCCGTTGATCCGTCTTTTCGCGGCGGGCAGATCGGCAAGAAACTGTTCATGGGCCTTTTGGAGACCATTCAACGAAAATATCAGCCGAAGAGCGCTATTTTGTTGGTGAACGGCGATTGGCAAAACGCCTATACAATGTATCAAAAAGAAGGTTTTGAAACGGTTGCCGTGATTCCGGATTTCTTTCCGGCATTGGAAAATTCAGGCACAGGTTCTTCAGGCACAGGTTCTTCAGGCACATATCCTTCAGGTACAGGCATCATTATGAGAAAATCTTTGAGGGACGGGTCAAAGTCCAAAACCTGAATCAAAACCTGAAAATCCAAAACCTGAAAATCGAACTCAGTTTAATACAACAAAGAGACCGGTCGGAGCCATAATATAATAATTTCCCGTGTTGCCATCCTTTTTGAGATAAACAAGATATTGTTGCCCCTCTCTTAAATCCCATATCAACGGATATGAATAATCAGTCATTATGTAATCATCGATTTGACCGCCCCAAATTGTAACAACAACCGTTTCTGTATTTTCTCCTTTAATCAGATCATCTATTTCAAAAATAACCGGCGTAATAATGAAATTGAATTTCTCGTCAATAACAAGCCATTCAGATGTGTTGATCGTTTGAACCGTGCCGTAAAAAGCCATGTCAGACTCAGGCACTAAAGATTCGTATTGATAAGCGGGTAATGAAAAATTAAAACTCGGGCGGTACACAACCACATCCTCTCCCGATGGTATATTTTCGGGATGAAATTGATAGGGTTCAATGTCTTTATTCAGCGGATTGAGAGAACTGAAGTCAAAATGTTTTTCATGAGGGTCATTCAAACACCCGGCGGCAGAAACAATGACAAGAATAAACGAAAGGAGAAAAACGGTTTTATATTTCACTCAAGTTCCTCCGCATAATTAATTAAACGATTCATGGGAATAAAGTTGGGTCATGATAAGGGTCATAATAAAAGAGGATTATTTTTTAAAAATTTAAGACTTTTTATTATTATCTTCATCCTTTTTACTTTCTGTGAAAATCCAAAACTTGAAAAAAGACTCATATATTTGAAACAGATTTAGAATCATATTTCAAAAACAACATTTCAAAAGACATTTCAATTACATTTTTCAAAGGACATTCAGGGGAACAGATTCAAATGACCAATATTGCAATCATCGGCGATGAGAAAAGCGGCCGGACAAGTCTTGCTTCAAAACTCGGCAAAAAGGGAACGGATTCCGATATTACATTATTTGATGATGACCGCCACGAGCAGAAATATGTTTACGTCGACGCCAAGTCTTATCCGAAATCAATGAAATCAATCGTCGCGGCGCTGAATTTGGCCGACATGGCGGTTCTTTGCGTGACGCCCAACGGTTTAACGCAGACGGTCGGCGAATGTATTGTGGCGCTGGATCTGCTTCAATTCAAACACGGCGTTATCGTCATCACAAAATCAGATACAAGCTACGCTTTGGAAATTGACGCTTTCAAGGAAAAGCTCAAAAAGATTACGGCAGGAACTGTTCTTGAAAATTGGGAAATCGTTTCTTTAAACACCAACAAGGACGCGCCGAACGCTTTTGAAGGGATTGACGGTCTTAAAGACAGAATTCATAAAATCGGTGCTGAAATTGCCGCCGGTCAAAAGGCCAAAGACAGTTTGCCGCCGCGCGTTGTCATCGACCACTTTTTTAACGTGACCGGCATCGGCATCGTTATTCTCGGGAAGGTTTTGCAGGGGACGATTCACACCCACGATAAAATCGGTTTGTATCCGGTGGATAAAAAAGTCGATATCCGTTCCATCCAAACGCATGACATCGACGTCAAAGAAACAGGCACAGGCTCCCGCGTCGGCGTCAGTCTGAAAGGGCTTCTCGAGCGTGAACTCGAACGCGGATTTTTGCTTTCCGGCGGCGAATTAATCGCGTCGGAATTTGAAATGGAATGCACGCTTTCAAAATTCGCTAAAAACGGCATCAAATCGGATGATGTTTTGCACATGTTTGCCGGCCTTCAATCCGACCCCGTCCGCGTGAAGAAAATAACGGTCGGCGGCGCCGAGAAAGAAAAAATCAATGCCGGTGAAACAGGTATTTTAAAGTTAGAGGGCAACAAAAAAATCGCTTACAGCAAAGACGACTTATTCTTGTTCGCGAGTTTAGAAGAAAATCAGCGGTTTACGGCGACCGGAAAGGTTGTTTGATTCGTTTTCACAGAATCGTTTCTGTTTTTATAAAAAAAGTTATGAGAAAAACGGAAAACCATTCCGTTTTAATCAAGAAATAAAATAAAATTATTTTTTCTTTCCTTTCTTTTTTCGGGTATTTTCACCAATCAAGGAATAAACGGGAGAGTATTTTGTGTAGGCGGTGACTAAACCGACGAACGCTGCCAAACCGAGCAGGTAACGGGCCAAAAATCCTTGTTTGACGAACAGCAAAGCGACCAAAGCGGCGGCGCCGATGCAGACGCGAAGGACTCTGTCCTCTCTTCCGATGTTTGACTCAAAACCGGGAAGGTCGCGAAGACCTGCTGCGCTGACAATTGTTTTTAAGCCGGGGATTCCGATGAATCTTTGAATAATCAACCATATCAAATTTTTGCCTCCAATAATTTTCTATGAATCATAATGTTTGAATTTTATAAAAGGTTAATATGTCAACATTTTCATCCGCTCATATATATATCTTCGTATTTCCATAAATCTCAATCTCTATTATTCACTTATTTTTATATTTGATTTTCTCAGGGTTCACACGAAATCAGTATAACAATAGTATTGTAATTTTTTGACGAATCCGAGTATTAGAATATCTTTGTATTGTTTCAATGCAATACGATTTTTTCAATGTGTATTTGTCATTTTTTTATGAATTTCCCCTTAAAAAACGGAAAAGTTTTTATATCGTCAGATCTTTTTGAAATTTGCTTTTGGATTTTCTTAAAGCTGAAAAGTTTTAATGAAATCTGAAACCACACATTCTATAACCACAAACCATATAAAAACACACGCATGAGCTCCCATGTAAATTTTCCAAGATTTACATGGAAGCTCTCCAAAAACTCTGTTATCTCCTTAATTTTCAGACTTTTCTTAAAAATTTTTGACACTTTGTTTTTTGATACTTCTATATATCAGCACATCATTCTTTATTCATTCCATTCAAAAAACAGATTATTAAATCCAAATCGGAAACCGGACTTTGGAACCGGTTTTGAACAGATTCGGATCAGAAGGAACAAATTTGGAACAAACAAATTTGGAACAAACAAATTTGGAACAAACAAATTTGGAACAAACAAATTTGGAACAAACAAATTTGGAACAAAAAACAATTTGGAAAGAATAACATGACATCCTGCAAGGTCGCGCGCGTCTTCAAAGAGGGTCCTTCCGGTTTACCCGCGGGCGCAGCGGATGCGGCTGACGCGGGTTTCTCATGGGTTTCAATACATTTTTCAAAATCAAAAGACGCTTTGCGAGAAATCGGCCCCAAAGAGCTTTCCAATCTGATTTTATCTCACCTTTACTGGAATTACCCCCAAATCGCGTTTTTGTATATCCACACGCTTTTAGAGAAACAGAACGATAACGGTTCATTCGGCAACGGTTCATTCGGCGATATCCGCGACACAGCCCGCGCCGCCTCATGCCTCTTCGCGTCTTTTTCCATTTTAGAGGCTCGGGCGAAAGGTTTGGACAACAAAGACATTTTGGCGGCCCACGAATCCGCCGTTTCTTATCTGACCTCGTGCAAAAGTCATTGGGGGGACGCGGCGAATGACATTTACAACACGGCATACGTTTTGTCGGCGTTGGCCGATGCCGGCGTTGCCCAAGAAGATGTCTGTTTGGCTATCTGCAATAATGATAATCCGAACTGGCGGCATCCCGGAACGACGGCGCTGATTCTGACAGCCCTTTGGAAACAAAAGAGTTTGGGGCAGTTCGGTGAAAAAGCCGATACTGCGGTTTTTGAATTCATTTCCAAAAAAACGAATGACCTGCTTTTCGTTCGCAAAGACGGTTATTGGAGTTACCCCGCGACAAGTTGTCTGGTGCTTCAAGCACTGCTTCTCTGCGGTCAAAAAAGTGAAGCGGGCCAATCTCTTTCATGGCTTCTCGCCGCTCAAAACGACAACGGTTCTTGGGAAAACGACTTGAACACAACAGCGCTCGCCCTTTTAACGCTTTAGCAGCTGCCGGCTTGATTCATGATGAAATCGCCGGCGACACCATTCATGCGCGTTGTAATTATATCGACAACGGCAGCGCACATGCCGGCTTTTTGGAGAATTGGGAAAGTTATTAACTAAGAAAAAGAGTTTAAATTTGAGATAAATTCGAGAAAATTTGAGAAAATTTGAGAAAATTTGAGATAAATTCGAGAACTTAACACAACAATCACAAACAATCGGCACAAACAATCCAAATAATCGGCACAAACAACCCAAATAATCAACCCAAATAATCAACCCAAATAATCAACCCAAATAATCAACCAAAACAAACGCAATCAACACAACCAATCACACAAATTAATTTCGGCTGGAAATCTGGTCAGGTAGACCGAATGGACTCTAGATCCGTTTAGCCGGGTTAGATTCCCGGGATTTCCGCATCATACGAATAACGGTATCATCATCAAAAGGGGAACAATTATGGCAGACCGTCCGTCTCTTGAAAGGCTTGTCAAACTCAACGACGTTTGGCTTTCGCGAAAAGACATACTGCACGGTGTCAAGAAATGCGATGTTTCCTCTCAAAAAATCCGCATCACAACCGATTGCGGCGAAGTGATTACCGCCAGTAATTCAAGACGCAGTTCTTCCGCCCGCTCGCTTCGTAATTCCAAGTACGGAAAAGTCTGTAAACACTGCAAACTTTCCGAGGAACGTGTCGGCAAATTCGTTTCCAAGAATTTTTCCGACCCTTCCATTACTTACGTCGAACCGCAGCAGAAGAAGTCAGCGCCCAAAAAAGTTGAAAAGAAATCGACGTCACGGCCCGTTTCCGTTCCGGCTTCCATTCCGGTTTCGGCGCCTCAGTCCGTTTCGTCTCAGCCCGTTTCGCCTCAGTCCGTTTCGTCTCAGTCCGTTTCAGTTCAGCCCGCGTCATCTCAGCCCGTACCGGCTCAGTCCGCGATAAATCAAACAAAGGAGCCTGTTCCCGTGTCCGCCAAAGAAAAATTTTCGCCGTCTCAAAGGAAAAGACTTGAGGCGCTGATGACTCATGATGAATATGATTTAGAAAATCCCGAAATGCTTCAGGCATTCGCGGAACTGGAAGCCGAATTGACGGCGCGCCGGAAACAGGAGCTTCGCGAGATTTATGAAAACAGCCGTGAGCACATGCTCGCCAAACTGGAGCGCGACATTTCCGCCTTTTTGATTTCTAAAGGTTTTATTGAAATCAAATCATCCATTTTGATTCCTGAAGAGTACATCATCCGAATGGGAATCGATAAAGACGCAGAGCTTTCCAAGCAGGTTTTTCGAACCGACGACGGTCAGTGTTTACGCCCGATGCTGGCGCCCGTCCTTTATAATTATCTCCGCCGTCTCGACAAAATCTTGCCCGACCCGATCAAAATCTTTGAAATCGGCCCGTGCTACCGCAAAGAATCCGACGGCAGCAGCCACTTGGAAGAGTTTACGATGGTCAACTTCTGTCAGATGGGCGAAGGGTCGACGCGCGAAAATCTGGTTCAGCTGATTGATGAGTTTTTAACGCATCTCGGCATCGACTATGAAATCGAAGGGGACGAGTGTATGGTTTACGGCGCGACCCTTGACGTCATGCATGGGGATTTAGAATTATCGTCAGCCGTCGTCGGTCCCGTTCCGATGGATATTGACTGGGGAGTCAATAAACCGTGGATAGGCGCCGGATTCGGTTTGGAACGTCTTCTCAAAGTCAGACACAATTTCAAAAATATCAAGAGGGGAAGCCGTTCTGAGTTCTATTACAACGGTATTCACACAAATTTGTGAAAACGCTGTGTGAAAACGCTGTGTGAAAACGCGGTGTGAAGACGCGGCGGGAAAGTGAAGGGGATCACAAACAAATCGCAGACAAAGGATTAAACCGGGGGTACAATATGGATTTTTTTTCAAAAATGAGTCAGGCGGAATATCATCAATTCATTAACGATATCATTCAAAAAAAACCGATATCGGATGAAGATATCCGTCAAATGCTTTCGACAACGGATCAGGCGAGCCTTCAAAAAATGTTTTCGGCGGCCGCTTCGGTTCGTGAGCACTTTTTTTCAAAAAATATCTACCTTTACAGTTTTGTTTATTTTTCCACGTACTGCAAAAACAAATGCGCTTTTTGCTATTACAACGCCGCCAACGGCATTGAGCGCTACCGTTTAACGCCGGAAGAACTCCGGGAAACGTGCGCTCAATTAAAGGGCGAAGGCATTCACATGATCGACTTAACGATGGGCGAAGACCCTCATTTTCATGACCGCCCTGAAAATCTTTTGGAATTCGTCAAAATCGCCAAAGAAACAACGGGTCTTCCTGTCATGGTTTCCCCCGGCGTTGTTGATGACGATTTCATTTTCGCGCTTCAAAAAGAAGGCGCCGGTTTTTTCGCTCTTTATCAGGAAACGTATCAAAAGGAACTGTATGCCAAACTGCGCACCGGACAAAGTTTTGAAGGCCGCGTCCGCGCCCGAAATTCAGCCAAAGCTGCCGGAATCTGCATAGAAGACGGCATCCTCACAGGCTTCTCCAAAATGAAATTATCCGGCGGCGTTTCCGTTCACCCGTCCGTTTCAGATGACATCGAATCCGCCATCGTTTCCGTCCGCGGAATGCAGCAGTCAGACCCCGACCAAGTCCGCGTGATGACCTTTGAACCGCAGCCCGGAACGCTTTTGGCAGAAACAACGCACGCGTCCGATTTGATGGAATTAAAGGTTATTGCCGTTCTGCGCTTTGTTTTCCCTGACAGGTTCATTCCGGCGTCTTTAGACGTTGCCGGCATTCCCGGCATGGTTGACCGTATCAACGCCGGCGCGAACGTCGTTACATCCATTATTGCCGCCGATTCCAAACTGGAAGGCGTTGTGAACTTTGACCGCGACGTTTCTTTAAATGAACGGCAAAGAGACGCGAAAAGCGTCATCGAGCAGCTCAAAAAAATGGGGCTTCAGCCGGGAAGTCAGGCGGAGTTTGAAAAATATTTGAACCGAAATAGGAAGAATTAATCATTTGGCAACAGCAAGAATCAATAATTCAACAGCAAGAACCAATTTTTCAACATCAGCAACCAATTATTCAGCAGCAAGAACCAATTTTTCAACATCAGAAATCAATTATTCAGCAGCAAGAACTGATTCTTCAACATCAGAAATCAATTATTCAGCTGCAAGAACTGATTCTTCAACATCCGAAATCAATTAATCAACAACAGGACAACAAAAATGCCGGCCGATTTTGTCAAACCGTCTCCGATCGTCTCCGACTTCCCGGAATCCTCTTACGCGGGCAAACGCATTTGTCTGGTCGGCGGCAAACTTCAGGGCGTTGAGGCGGCCTATCTTGCGAAAAAAGCCGGCCTTTATGTGATTTTGATTGACAAAGTCCCGACGGCGCTGGCGCAGAGTCTTTGCGATGAATTCCATTGCTTTGATATCACAGAAGACAAGTCCCGTTTCATCAGCCTTTCCGCTGAATCTGATTATATGATTCCCGTGAATGAGAATGAACAAACCATCGCTTTTTTGAAAGCTGTTCAAAGCGAGATAAAATGCCCGCTTCTTTTTGATTTTGACGCTTACGAAATCAGCTGCGACAAATCCAAATCCAAAGAATATTTCAGAAAAATCAATATTCCGACACCGGCCGACAGACCGGCAGGGCCGCCGTATTTCGTTAAGCCGCCCGGCGAAAGCGGCAGCGTCGGCGCCCGGATCATAAAAACCGACAAAGATTTAGAATCCGTTCCCGCCGGGTATCTGATTGAAGAATATGTGACGGGTCCCGTTATTTCACTGGAAGTTATCGGCAACGGCAAAAATTACACCGTTATCAAAGAAACCTACATTCACATTGATGACGTTTATGATTGTTTCATGGTCACGCCGCTTCCTTTTGATGAAACCTACAGAAAAATCGCTTACGACCTCGCCAAAGGTCTTCAATTGAAAGGCATCATGGACGTTGAAGCGATAGCAGGCCCCAAAGGATGGAGAGTTCTTGAAATCGACGCGCGATTCCCGAGTCAGACGCCGATTTGCGTTTATTTCTCTTCCGGCGTGAATCTGCTTCTTCTGCTCATTGAATCATTTTCAAACACAGAAGCCTTCTCTTCAGAAGGCCTGCGCCATTCCCTCAATCAAAAATACACCGACTCCTATTGCATTTTCGAACATTTCCGAAAAAAGAACGGCGAACTCATTTCCGGCGGCGAACATTTGATTTCGGCGGGTAATGATTTCCATCCGTTCGCGGCGGGTCAGGCGGAGCAGGGCATTGAAATTTTTGAATGCTTAGGGTCGGATTCGGGTCCGACTTACACGGTTATCAGTTACGGCAAAACGAAGGAAGAAGCGGAAATCAAGAAAAAGAAGGCCGAGGCTCTCATATTGTCTCAGAAATGAACAATGAAATAAACAGCAAAAAACGAAATAAACAGCATAAAACGAAATAAACAGTACAAAACATAATAAACAGTACAAAACGAAATAAACAGCACAAAACGAAATATTAAAACAAAAGGCAGGAACAACTATGGCACTTTTAACTCCCGAGGATTTGGCGAACATGACAAACGCGCTCATTGAAAATGACCGTTTGATCACGGAATTGACAGGTTTGTCTTTAGCCGGCCTTTGCCGCGACATCTACAAAACGGCACCGAAAAACGAAAAAATAGGCATCATTCCGATTACAGCCGGCGGCGGCATCATCGGAAGCTTTTCCGAATCCCTGCTGTTCACCGCCCGTCATTTCGGCATGGACGGCTTCATCACGAAAAACACCGACGTTGCCGGCTATTATGAAGCCGTGATGAAAGGCGCCGATATTATTTTGATGGCGGATGACTTGGCTTACATCGCTCAAAATCTCAGAAACGGCAAAATCTCTCACAATCAAATTTGTACCGGCCGTATTTACGCCGAAATACTTTGTCGGGCAAAAAGCGACGGCGGTAAAGGCGCCGCCGGTAAAAAGGCTGATGGCGCAAATGACGGCGACAATGAAGTTCTTGTCATCGGTCTTGGAAAAGTCGGTACGCCCGCGCTTGAAACATTCATAAAAGGAGGACAGGACGTTTACGTTTTTGACGTTGATTCCAATCGCGTTGACGAAATCGTTTCCAAGTATCCCGTTAAAAAATACGACCCGGCCGGCAGCAAAACCTTTTTAAAAATCTTTGAAGCCACGCCGTGCGCCGGCACGATTCCCGAAAAATGTCTTTTACAGGGGTCAATGATTTCAACGCCGGGTATTCCGTGCTGCATTTCTGATGAATTGATTGAAAAATACGGCGTTCGCGTTGTTCAAGAACCGCTCGGTATCGGCACTTTGAGCATGTTGTACGGCGTTTTTGATGAAGTGAAAGGATAAAGAATCCATTTTCTTTTTCCCCTCTTTTTTAATTGTCTTCGCTCTTTTTTAATTGTTTTCGCTCTTTTTTTACTGTCTTCGTTTTGCTTTATGTTTATCTTTTTAATTCCAAAAGTCCGCGAATGATTAAATCCTTCTCTTCATCACGATACAGATCGGTGATTGACACGTCTTCATTCGTATAAAAGTCCAAGCCGCGAACGATAACGGCGGGATAGCCGTCACCGCCTTCGCCCATGATTAAATTGGCGGCGCCGGCAATTTCATCAACAACAGCCTCTTCTGAAATTTCCAAAACCTTGCCGTACAGGTCTTCTTCGCCGACCCAGCGGCGAATGGGTTTGATATTGTAAAGCCCGATGGCAACGTTTGTTTGCCCGTTCTTGAAAGCGCGTCCGTTGGTATCGGTGATGATGACGCTGATTTTTTTCCCCGTTTTCTTTTCAACGGCTTGTCCGATCTCGGCGGCGGAAAGGTCAGGGCGATCGGGAAGTTTTAAAAGGCGCCCGCCGCCGACGTTGGATGAATCGATTCCGGCATTGATACAGATATGACCGCTTTTGTTTCGAACCAGCATAAACGGCGCTTCCGTGAGGACGTCAACGCTTTCATCCAAAACAGCCTGAACAAAACGCGGGTCCTTGCCATTTATTGCGGCAATGCGTTTTGCTTCAGCGCCCGGGATAATATCTTCTTCAAGAAAAGTCAGGCCGGCCGCTTTTGAAACAATCGTCGACGCGATGACAAGGATGTCATTATCCAAAATGTCGCCGGCGTTTTTGCATATCAATTCCGCCAAATCATCGCCTTTTTGAATCAAAGGAATGTTTTCAACCGCTTTTAAAATGAGTGCCAAAATAAATCACCTGAAATGCTTGATTCCTGTTTTGTCAGAGGGTTTCGTTATGTTTGAAGGAATTATACGGAATTCATAAATAATACGGATTCATATGAGAAAAGTGTGGCGCGTGATGAAAGTTACCCCATCTTGAGCAAAGGATGAAGAAAACTTTGGGACTGATGCCACTTTCATTTCTTTATTCATTGCATTGACGTTTGTTATTATTGACGCTGCTCTTTTCCGATGCTTGTTATTATTGACGCTGCTCTTTTCCGGCGCTTATTCTTTGTCAAGCTTTTTCAGCTTATCTTTAACCTCTTCCAATTTCAAAAGCGCTTGGAGCGGGGTCATATTGTTGACATCCAAATCCTTAAATTCGGCTTTTAATTCATCGACAACCGGATGTTCAATGTATTTTTCAACGATTTTCTCTTCCGCGCCGCCGCTTTCGGGGTCAAAAAGCAGAAGCTGCGTGTAGCGGGCGGCTCTTTTTTTGCCGCGCCCTTCTTCTTCGGCGAAACTTTCGTTTTCGATTTCCTTTAAGATTTCGGCGGCGCGTTCGTTGACTTTGCCGGGGACGCCTGCCAGTCGGGCGACGTGGATACCGTAACTTTTGTCGGTTGCGCCGGGGACGATTTTTCGAAGGAAAACCAAATCGTTTCCGGTTTCCAAAACGGCGATGTGAAAGTTTTTCAGGCGCTTTAATTTGTTCTCAAGAGCGGTCAGCTGATGATAGTGCGTCGCGAAAAGAGTTCGAACGCCTTTTTTGTCCTTGTCGTGAATGTATTCGGTAACCGCTTTTGCAATGCTGTACCCGTCATAAGTGCTGGTTCCGCGGCCGATTTCATCCAAAAGGATTAAGTTTCTTTCGCCGGCGTTGTTTAAAATGTTCGCCAGCTCCACCATTTCAACCATGAATGTACTTTTGCCGCCGGCTAAGTTATCGTGAGCGCCGATTCTTGTAAAAATGCGGTCAACGACGCCGATTTTGGCATACGCCGCCGGAACAAAACTGCCGGCCTGCGCCATCACGACAATCATGGCAATCTGCCTCATGTATGTGGATTTGCCGGCCATGTTCGGGCCGGTGATGAGCAGGAATTGGTTTTCCGCAGAATCCATTTCCGTATCGTTTGGAACAAACGCTTCGCCGCCTGTTGTCTTTTCAACAACGGGGTGGCGGCCGTCGCGAATCAAAATTTCCAAACTGCTGTCAACCTGCGGGCAGACATAATTGTTTTCAATGGCCGACTCGGCAAAGCTGCACAAAACATCGATTTTTCCAATCAAATGAGCCGCCTGCCGGATTTCTTTAACGTAAGAAGCCGCATGCTGTGTGATTTCCCTGAAAATTTCATATTCCAACGCCACGGATTTATCATCGGCGGAAATGATCAGGCTTTCCCGCTCTTTCAGCTCGGGTGTGTAATAACGCTCGCCATTCGCGATTGTTTGTTTGCGGATGTAATTATCGGGAACCTGATTTTTGTTGGCGTTCGTCACTTCAATGAAATAACCGAAAACCTTGTTGTAGCCGACTTTCAAATTCTTAATGCCGGTTTTTTGCCGCTCATGCGTTTGGAAATCGGCAATCCAGTCTTTGTTGTCGCCGGAAGCGTTTCGAAGAATATCCAGCTCTTCACAGTGTCCGTCGCGAATCATTTTCCCTTCACGGACCGTAATGGGAGGCTCATCCATGATTGTTTTAGAGATCAGTTCTGTCAATTCCGCCACAAAATCAAATCGTGTCAGCTCATCGCTGATTTCGGTGAGCAAAGAACCCTTTGTGTCGGAATACATATTCACAGAGCTGCTGTTATCGGAAATAGAAGAGCCACTGTTGCTCGTCTCTGAGCCGTCGTTACTCGTTTCAGCGCGAAGCTGTTCTAAAACGGCGGTCAGGCCGGGCAGTTCCGAGAGCGAATTTCGCATGGCGACAAGGTCTCTGGCATTGGAGTTGCCGTAAATCATCCGGCTGACGAGTCTTTCAATGTCGGAAATGCCGGACAGATGCTGTCTTAAATCATAACGGGTGAGGCTTTTGTCTTTCAGCGCGCCGACGGCTTCCAGACGGCGGGTGATTGCGCCGGGGTCCGCCGGCGGCCTTTGAATCCAGTTTCGCAGGAGACGCGCGCCCATTGACGTTTTCGTCTTGTCCAAAACGCGGATTAATGAGTAATCTTCTCCTTCGTCGCGAACGTTTTTGACAATTTCCAAGTTTTTCAGTGTCATTGAATCCAATATCAGATTTTTTGACATGGAATAAATCAAAACGGTATGGATGTGTTCCAGCTCGCGCATTTGTGTTTTTAAAGCGTAGGCAAGCGTTTTTCCGCAGGCTAAGACCGCGTAATCCGTTTCCTTTTCTTTAAAGCCCAGCCCTTCCAGCGCGGCGATTTTAAACTGCTTCATCAAATCGGCTTCGGCAGTTTTGATATCGGCAGAGATGCTTTTGCCGCAGGAAAATGTTTCGGTTTTGATTTTCATCTCTTCCAAACGGGCGGCCAGTATTTCATTTTCGATCAGCGTTTCCTGAACAATACATTCCGCGGGTTTGTGGCGGGCAATTTCGCTGATCACTTTTTCAAAAGGAGCGGCGTCTTCGAATTGGCAGGTCAAAAACTCGCCGGTCGAAATGTCTAAAAAAGAAACGCCGAAAACACAGGCGCTGTTATTGCCGGCGCCGATGTTGCCGGAGAGCCCCATCAAATAATTATTCGCGGCATCCGTGATGATAGATGAATCAATTGCCGTCCCCGGCGTCACAATCCGAACAACGCCTCTTTTAACGACGCCTTTCGCTTTTTTTGGGTCTTCCAACTGTTCGCAAATAGCGACTTTGTATCCCTTCTTGACCAGCTGGGGCAGATAATTGTCAATCGCGTGATACGGAATCCCCGCCAGCGGCATCTGTTTGCCTTCCGCCGTTTTACCGCGGTTGGTCAGCGTAATTTCTAATTCCTTGGCGATTACCTTAGCGTCATCGCCAAAAGATTCATAAAAGTCCCCCATCCTGAAAAAAACGAGCGCGTCAGGACACTCCTCTTTGGCCTCATAATACTGTTTCATGGCGGGGGTTGCTTGGTCCATATTACTGTTCGTTATTGTCGGCATGACATTTAATTTTGTTGGGGATTCGAATGACTCAAATAGGTGATAAACAAACGAAAAAAGGCGATAAACAGACGAAAAAAGGCGATAAACAGACGAAAAAAGGCGATAAACAGACGAAAAATAGATGAAATATTAATGAAATACAAACATACTGATATTATCATTTACAGAATAATCGGAGGATGTAACGATGTTAATTTGTCCGCAATGCGGTAACTCAGAACTTTATCTTGAAACAGGCGGTATCATGGGTAACATCTACCGCTGTAAAAAGTGCACATATATCGGCAGTTTCGTTATTATCGGCGAAGAAGACATGGTCGAAGAAATCGAGGAGAGCCGCCGCGTTGAAACCGGCAAGTTCTGATTTCACAGATTTTTTTTCAATGCCGTTTACTTGTCATTCTTTGCTTCATCTTTGGAGCGGACCCTTCGTCCCTTTTTCATTTTCGGAGCGGGTTCTTCTTCATTCGAAACAGTTTCTTCTTCTTTTGAAATTGCCTCTTCCTCTTTTTGAACCGGCTCTTCTTCCTCTGAAACAGTTTCTTCTTCTTTTGAAACTGCCTCTTCATTTTCAGAAGTTTCCGGTTCCGGTTTGGCCGTTTCCATATTTTCGCCCGTGAAAACATCGAAGATTTCAACTTTATTCAATTGCCTTTGTTTTTCTTTTCGGGCGCTGCGGCGTTTGGCGCGGGCGCCGCCTGTTTTTTTATCATCGGATTCGACCGTGACATCGTTTTCATCATCTGGAGCAACGGTATCTCTGTCTCTTTCAGCAAGCGGCTTTTCGGTTCCGGTTTCGGTTTCGGTTTCCGAGTCTGTTTCCGTCATCTCGCCGGCTTCCGGTTCTGAAACAGCGCCTTCTGTTGTTGAATACGTTTCAGTTTCATCGTCATCTTGCGTTTCCGCGTCTTTCGTTTCGGTGATGTTTGTATTGATCAAGTCAAATGAATTGGATTTTGATAAAAGTTCGGCTTTTTCCTTGTTTTGATAGTCTTTGACATCAAAACCGTCCCCTTTGACAAAGCGGACACTTCCGAAAGAGATATTTCCTTCCATAAAGGACGTTTCGTGAATAATAACGGATTTGGCGGACACGGTTCCTTTGATTTTTACATCTTTGCCGATGATGAGCTTTCCGGAAACATTGATTTCGCCGCTGATTCGGGAGCCATCGTCGATGATCGTTTCTCCTTTGGATCGAAGAACGCCGTCAAAAGTCAGGTTTTTGCCGCCTTCGAAGCGTTTGCAGATGAGATTGGTATTTATGACGCAATTGTTGCCGATGATTGTGTCTTCCGGGACGTTGATGCTTTCGGGCGATATTTTGGAGCCGATCGGGATGACGAAAAAGCCGCCGCGATTTAAAATATCGGACATATTCGCGTCATTTAATTTCTCTAAATCAATTTCTTCATCGTCTTCAAAGAGTTCGCCCAGCGTCTTGTCGATTTCGTCACTGGTTTTTCCCAGACGCATCAGCTCGCGGATGTACAAAAAGATAAAAACCATAATCGGCAACGGATTTCTGACGACAATCCAGCCTTTAGACAAAAAGCCGCCGTTTAATTTGACCTCTTTTCCGATATCCAAGTCGCCTTCAACGGTGATTTTGCCGCCAATGACCGTGAATTCTCCAAGATAAGCGTCGCCGCCGCCAATCACTTCGCTGTCGAATTTACACCAAACGTCGGCGCGGATATCATCATCTGAAACAATTTTGCCGGTCACGTGGACGCTTTCGCCCGCCATCAAAGAACCGGCTTGAAGATTACGTTCGATAACGGCATGATTCCCGATAATCATACAGGTTTCTGAGGCGATTGTCTCATCGTCGATGACTGCGTTATCCGGAATGATGAATGTCGTTAAAAATTTTTCAGAAATAAGCGTCAGCCCCCGTCAAAATCAATAAAATCGGAATATTGGAAAAATTGGATTAAAAATGAATAAAAATGGATTGAAAATGGATTGAAATTTGATTATTATTCGATTGAAATAGATTGAAATTTGAATTATTAATAGATTGTAATAGATTGAAATTGGATTGTAATTGGATTGAATTGTGAATATATACCTTAGAGATATTGATGAGATTTAAAATTATGGTCGGTCACTCTTCATTTTTTTCCTCTTTTTCTTCCTTCTCAATGCCGTTTCTGATAAAAACGGCCGGCCCTGTCTCGCTTGAAATGACTTCTTTGGGGGACAAGACGAGCTGCCCTGTTGCGAGGAGCTTGTCATTTTTGTCAGTAACCATCACTTCTTCCATCGCCCGCAAGTCGGTGTCAATCGATAAAACGTGTTTACAGAATGCTGTTTTGCCTTTCGCCGCGAAAGGGGCGGCCTCATCCGTCACAACAACGCGCATCGCCGGCGCTTTTAAATAAGAATGCAGCCTTCTCGCGCCTTCCATGCTGAGCGTGAAGAATCCGTCGCGGGCGCGAACCGTCGCGATTCGCTCTCCGCCCGAATGAACCTGACGGATACGTTTGGTTTTGGAGAGCAGGAAAGCGGCGTCATCATCAAATAAAACACCCCCCGCTCCCTTTCCGAATTGATAGTCTGCCATCATCCTGACGCGTTTCAGTCTCATTTCGGGAGTTGCCGGTATATTTGTCATAAGTCAAAACCTGTGATTTTTTATAATTTTTTATAGAGAAGCAAACATTTTTCCGAGGCTGTTGTTGCTTTGCTGCTGCTTTGCCATTGCTTTGCCATTGCTTTGCCATTGCTTTGCCATTGCTTTGCCATTGCTTTGCCATTGCTTTGCCATTGCTTTGCCATTGCTTTGCCATTGCTTTGCCATTGCTTTGCCATTG
>WRCE01000010.1 GCA_009784005.1 Candidatus Methanimicrococcus labiotermitis | reverse complement strand
GAGCCTTCGGGAAGCTTGGATCGCCGCCATGAGTCTTTCTTTAATTCTTTCTTGTTTTGATTGATTTTTAAAGGGAAGAGCGAAGGCTGTTTTTTGGTTGATTTTTTAGATTGATTTTTTAGATTGTTTTTTTTTGATTTTTAACGAATAGCGTAGGCTGTTTTGTTTGATTTTTTTGGAAAAAAAGGCGATTGCTTTTTGGATGCAAGTTCATCGAAAAATGGGGCGGGTCGCGCGCGGGCGTGGCGGCGGCGAAAAATGGCACGGGTCGCGCACAGGCGCGCCCGCGGCGAAACGCCGGCGCTTTTCGACTCCAAAGGGCAAACCGTTACCGAAAATCATCGCTTTGTCACTTTTTATCTTTTTTAAACAGCGCTTGTCACAAGATATTTAAATATCTTTTTACATTGAAAAGAGAACTGTGCTTTTCGATTATGAGACAATTTTAACCCGATTTATTTGTATAATTTATGGAACCGATGAACTATGAAGATTGTGATGAAATTCGGCGGAACTTCCGTTGGAGACGGGAAGAAGATACGCCACGTTGCGGAACTCGCAAAGAGTTATTTTGACAAAGGAGACCAAGTCGTTTTGGTTGCCTCCGCGCTGGCAGGCGTAACGGACGAGTTGCTTGAAATTGCGTGCGTCGGATGCGAACACGGGAAAGTGACAGCGGTCACCGAATTCATCGCGTCATTAAAAACGAAGCATTTTGCCGCCGTCAACGATGCCATTGATGATAAGGAGATTAAGGCAGGCGTCATCGAGTTTTTAACATCGCGCATTGATGAGCTTGAAAAGGCTTTGATTGGTATTTGTTATTTGGGCGAGCTGACGGCGCGTTCCCGTGATAATATTTCTTCATACGGCGAACGTCTGGCGGCGCCGATTGTTTCCGGTTCTATTTCGTCTCTCGGTGTTTCGTCTAAATATTACACGGGCGGAGAAGCGGGTATTATCACAACGGATGTTTTCGGCGGCGCTAAGCCTCTTCAAAAATCTTATGATTCGATTAACAGCCGCTTGACGCCGGGCTTAGAAAATTCAATTCAGGTCGTGACCGGCTTTATCGGCGAAAACGAAGAAGGAAACATTACAACACTCGGCCGCAGCGGCTCGGACTACACAGCGTCTATTCTCGGCGTCGGCATCAAAGCTGATGAAATTTGGCTTTGGAAAGAGGTTGACGGCATTATGACGACGAATCCGAAAATCGTTCCATCGGCGCGCACGATTCAATATATTTCATATCAGGAAGCGATGGAGCTTTCTTCTCTCGGTGCCGAAGTCCTTCATCCGCGGGCGATTGAGCCGTCTATGAAACATCACATTCCGGTCCGCGTGAAAAGCACATTTAAACCTGATTTTGACGGAACGCTTGTCATTTCGGAGAATAAGAAGTCCAAAAACGTGGTCAAAGCCGTCAGCATGATTAAAAAGATCTCGCTGATCAATATTTCCGGCGCTGAAATGGTCGGCTACATCGGAAAAGTTGCCGGAATCTTTTCAATCCTCGCGGAAAATAATGTCGGCGTCAGGTTAATCAGTCAGGGTTCGGAATCCAGTATTTCATTTATCGTGAATGAAACTGACCGCGCCAAGACTGTCAAATACTTAAAAGCCGCGCTCGGTGACTCTTATAACATCGATTTCCGGTCAGACATCGCGGTCGTTGCCGTTGTCGGCGCCGGTATGGCCGGCACGCCCGGTGTTGCTCGCCGCGTATTTACGGCGCTGGGTAATGAAAACATTAACATTATTATGATCAGCCAAGGCTCTTCCGAATACAACATCTCCTGCGTCGTTTGCAGCAATGATGTCAATAAAGCGGTTTCGGCACTCCACTTTGAATTTGAGTTGGACAAACCTGACGGGAATAATTAAAGCGGGAATAAATTAAAACAGGAATAATTAAACCGGAAATAATTAAACCGGAAATAATTAAACCGGCGAACGCCGGGGCGGGCGGTTATGACAATCAACCGCCGCTTTTTCATTTTTTTTACAACTGATTTCATCTGATTTACACTGATTTACAACTGAATGATTAACGAGGCAAATAATGACGGGGAAAGAATCCACTTACGCTTCAGCCGGTGTCGATATTCATCGGGAAGAAGATACGATTAAGTCTTTGACTAAAGCGATGACTTTTAAAAGGGAAGGCTTTGGCGCGCCGTTGACGGAAATCGGCCACTATGCGGGTTTGATGGATTTCGGCGAATTCGCTATCGCTATGACAACGGACGGGGTCGGCTCGAAAGTTTTGATTGCCAACGACATGGGCAAATGGGATACGGTCGGCATTGATTGTGTCGCTATGAATGTCAATGACTTGCTTGCAATCGGCGCCGAGCCAATCGGTTTTGTCGATTATTTGGCTCTTGAGAAGCATAAACCCGGATTCGCCAAAGAAATCGGCATCGGCCTTGCGAAAGGCGCCGAAATATCACGCATCTCCATTGTCGGCGGCGAAACGGCGACGCTTCCCGATATTATCCGCGGTTTTGATCTTGCCGGCACCTGTATCGGCGCCGTTAAAAAGGATCAAATTTTAACGGGCGAAAAAATAAAGGTCGGTGACGTGATTATCGGTCTTAAAAGCAGCGGCGTTCACAGCAACGGCTATTCTCTTGTCAGAAAAATCATAAAGGAGTCCCCGTATGACTATCGGGATTACTGCCCGTATGATTCAAAAACAACCATCGGCGACGAACTATTGATTCCGACGCGCATCTACATGGAAGTTTTGGACGTTATTAAAAAACACGAGGTCCACGGCTTGGCGCACATTACCGGCAGCGGCCTTTTGAAACTGAGAAGAATTACAACTCTCGGTTTTGATTTTGATACCCCGATTGAACCGCCGGCGATTTTCAAATTCCTTCAAGAACAGGGCAATGTCAGTGATTTGGAGATGTACAAGACTTTCAACATGGGAATGGGCTTTATTATCATCGTTCCCGAAGAAGTCGCGCTATATGTGGCGGGTCTGACAGGCGGCAAAATCGTCGGCAAAATCGTTGAATCCGGCATCAAGGTGAAGGATTTAGTGATTGAGTAAGTTTTATGGCTTCTCAATCCGATTTTATTTCTTTTTTTCTAATTGAACAAAACGAGGTTTTTTTTTGGTATGCATTAAGAATATGGAAGCGATAATCATCGGCAGCGAAATGACGCTTTCCGAATGCGAAGAGTTGATCCGCGATGTTTCCGACGAGGTATATTTGGTTCCGGGCGGCTATAATCTCCTTGGGATTTTATTGAAAGGGGCGCGGCCTTTTCCGGTCGGGTTCAAAGACGGCAGCCTGTTTTTCCAATTCGTTAAGCCGTGTTTCGGTATTTTCGCGCTGCAACTGGAAAAATGTGACAAGATAAGCGAACTCAAGGCCGATTTCCGAAAGCAAGGGTTTGAACAAATAAAGTAAGATCAAATCAGAGATACAAATCAGAGATACAAATCAGATAAAATAAGGCAAAATCAGATTAACAAAATCAGATTAACAAAATCAGATTAACAAAATCAGATTAACAAAATCAGATTAACAAAATCAGATTAACAAAATCAGATAAAATAAGATTGCGGCCTTCGTTTTGGGCGGCCGCAATTTCCGGCAATCCGGGTTTAATTTCAGCGATCCTGTTTTGTTTCAGAATAACTGTTTTGTTTAAGAATTGCTGTTTTTTAATTGAATTACTGTTTGACAAATACTTGGTTGAATGAAATAATTCCGCCGATTTTGACTGTCAAGTTTTTGCCCGATAATTCGGCTGTGCCGAATTTTGCGTCTCTGTAGTAAAGGTTGTAAACATTCCCGTCTTTTTCCCAAGTTCCTTGGTAAGTACCAATCAGACCGAGATTGGCCGTGAATGTTTTGTCTTTATTGAATGTTATTGTTGCATTTGAGTCTGTACTTTTCCATGTTCCGACGACTTTGTCGCCGAGGCAGCCTGAGAGTAAGCAGGCGGCTAATACGAAAATCATCAATAGAGCGAGCGCTTTTTTTTGGATTATATTATCCCCCCGTTATTGTTTAATTATTTAGAATGTTTGATTGAGAAATCAAACGATTTTGATATGATTTGATTATATAAAAATCCGAGTCATAACGGGAATAGGGATTTTTCATTGGGCAGTCGATTTTGACTTTTGATTTTTGACTTTTGATTTTTGACTTTTGATTTTGATTTTTGACTTTGATTTTGACTATTGATTCAAGCGTTTTTTAACGTCGCGATTTCAACAAGCTGGACACTGCTTCTGCTATTGCTCCTGCTATTGCTCCTGCCACTGCTTATCACTAGCGGTCAATAACTTTTTACAACATTCAGGTGTTTCAAATCACAGCTGTCTTCCTCGATGGAAAAGAGATAATCGAGATACTTTGGACACGGCACGGCAGAAGCTCTTTTGTTTGCCTCAGTCATCGCATTCATCGCGTCATCCATCGTTTCCCACAAAACGATATCCGCCCAAGTCTCTCCTGTTCTGATTAATTTTCTGCTGATGTATCCTTTTTGCAGAGCCAAAAAATTTACATTCAATTCATCCGAAGCCTCTAAAAATTGCTGCTCGGAAACGCCTTTTTTAAGCTTAAATGTAACAAATTCAACAACATTAGACATTTTGATTTTCTCCTGACTTTCAATTTCCTTTAATTTTCATTTCCTTTAATTTTCATTTCCTTTTTTTCATTTCCTTTTTTTCATTTCCCTTTTTTCATTTCTTTTAATTCACTCTTGTCAAAGGGCTATGATAAGGCCAAAGGATTTTCTTTAATTTCAAGGTATTTTTGATATAAATCGTCATTCATGCAATTAAACGTATAATTAAAATTTTTAAAAAACGATAACTATATTTTTTATCTCTTTGTCTTGCTTTTTGAACAATTAGTTATGGGCTGAATTAATTTCATTTTAAATGGAATAGAATAATTTACTTCTCATTCGCTTGGTCATGATTTAAACGCCAAGCTATTCGCTGTTCTTATCACAACTCAAAAAAAAGAGGATAGTCCCGAACGGATTCGAACCGCTGTCACCGGCTCCAAAGGCCGGAATGATTGACCACTACACTACGGGACTGCGCCTGAACTAAGTGAACAAGGAAAAAGTAACATAAAAAGATTTTGATAAACTTGAATCCGTTTCCATAAAAATGGGGGAAAGCAAGAGGAATCCCCTTGCTCCGTCGTGATGATTCATCATCTCGGCTGTTTTTTATGAACGCCGGTGATTTTGCGGCAGAAAATTTCGCCGCGTCTATGTTTCAGGCTGCGCCTTTGTCTCAGGCTGCGCCTTTGCATCTGGCTGCGTCTTTTTACACTCGTTCTTTTAAGGCGAGTCTTATAAAACGCAGCCGGGTGGATTTGTTACCAAAATCAAAATTCCGTAACAAACTTTCGCGCCATATAAAGCGCGGCGATGCCGAGAATGACGATGAGAATCATCCAAGTGATGTTGGCGGCAGGTATGATGCCCGCCCACATTTCGTTGTACGCTTCCATCGCCGCTATTGTCTGTGACATTTTTAATTCCTCCCAAGGGCGCACGCGCCTGCGGTTTTTTCTTTTCCGAGATTGGTGATGACATATTTGTGAAGCAGGAAATTCTTTTTGTATATGCCTTCCGTGTCCATTTTTTGCTCAACGTCACTGATCATGCCGCCGGATGCCAGCTCGACAAGATCAAAATTAATCAGAGAGCTCTCGTAACTGCCGCTCATTTTGTATTCTTTGGAAATAATTTCAACGATTTCGTAATTCCAATGGGGTTTTCCGTCGTTGAATATTCCCAAAATTCTGATTTTTAAAGGCCTTTCGCCCATTTTGCTCATTTCATTCACCCCTTAAACTGGATATGCCGTCTGTGTTTTCTGTAAACATCAGCATACCGCCGGTGACACAAAGGACGCCGCCGATAATAATTGCCCATCCCGGAGACGTGCCAAAGAACAGGAAAACGAAAACAACGGCGCAAAGACCGTAAAGGTTACCGATGCCCTGACCGCGGCCGACACCGATCAGCGGGAACGATTTGTACCACGTGACGTAACAGAAACCAAAGGTAATGCCGGCGAACATCAAAACGACAAGGACAAGCGGTTCAAAGATGGAAAGAGCGTAGGTCATCATCGGGAAACCGAGGAGTGTCAGAGCCGGGATGACAATGAGCCACCAATATCCCGCTTCGGCGATGAAGCGGATGGTCAAAGCGGAGTCGGGCTCAGCCAAATCCAAACCTTTTCCGGCAATCGCGCCCTCAATGCCCCAGAAAGCCGCGGCCATCAGACCGCCGAGATAACCAAACCACTGAACGCTTCCGGTTGCCAATTCAGACACAAGGCCGCCCGCGTAAATGGAAATACCTCCAAAAACAATAATAATAATGCCGGCGGCGGCTCGCCTTGAAACCCTTTCGCCGTACCACAGCCGCGCGACGGTCGACCCGACAACGGGATACAACAGACCGGCAACGGCCGAGAAAGCGGCGCCGATGAATCCCATCGCCAAGTAAGAACCAAAAACAGCCGTCATGCCGCAAATACCGGCAAGGAAGAACCATTTCGAACATTTCCTAAAGTCGAAAATCGTGCGCTTCAATTCTTTCAGCTTATGCTTGCCCAGAACAGCGTTCCACAAAAGAAGCGCAATCACGCAAGTCAAAGCATTTAATGCCGTAATCAAAACGGCCACGATCACCAAAGAGAGTGAATCGCCGTTTGTCGCCGCAATGGCAGCGAACATTTCATCAAAGGGATTTAATACCCAAATCGCTGTACCGGGCAAATACCATATGCCCCAAAAGACGGCGCAGAAGAGTGCCCACATATAACCGTATTTAAACTTCCTGCTCAATTCTTTTGCTCTTATTTCATTTAGAGAGATCACATTATCAACCATCGTACATTTTTCTTGATAGAGTAATTATCGTTATTGTTTTTTTAATTTTAAGTCATGTTTTTCGATGAGGGTAGCCACCATCGGATTTGATGGGGGTACCTTCATTTGTTTTGATGAGGGCGTCCCATCTGTTTTGATGAGGGTGCCCTCACCTGATTGAATTTATTTAAAGACAAACGAAAGGCGAACGATTCGCCCGTTTTTAAAAATGGACGAATCGCCTTTGCCGTTATCTAAAAATGAATCGTTTTTTGAATCGTTTTATTAATCGTTTTGTATCGTTTTATGAATTTTTATGTATCGTTTTATGCAGCTGTTTTTGTTTTTCTTTCTTTTTGCGCCCACCACCAGAGCGGAATAAAGACGGCCAGCACAACGAAACCAAGGAGCGTTGGCGCCCATCCGGCGTCCGTTGCCGTCAAGTATACAATTCCGGCCAAATAGAATATGAGGTTAAGGAGCGCAAAAACAAGCGCGACATACTTCCATCCTCTCGGCGCTTTGAAGGGGCGCTCCAAATCCTTGAATTTCGGGTCAACCGACGCTTTGTAGTACGCGAGTAAGCTGATGCCGTTTGCGAAAACGTAGCCGATTGCCGACGCGGCTAAAATAGCTGCGGGGCCGTTGGACGCTTCTAAGAAGGAGAAGAGGAGGATCAGTAAGATATTGAAAATTGCAATAATAATCATTGACCTCATCGGCGTGCCCTTGGAATTCACTTTGGACAAATAGGACGGCAGATTGCCTTCCGCGGACATGGAGTGCATGGACCGGGCAGAGCCGTTAAAAGCCGTCTGAATGATCAAAATCATTGCCGCAATCAACATAACAACCGCAACGATTGCGCCCCAGTCTCCAAAGACCATGGACGCCATCGGAAGAAGCGGAGAGATGCGCTGGTCAATAATTCCTTCAACACCGAGTGTTCCTGTAACGGACGCTTGGACAAAGACGAAGGAGAAAAGACAAACCAAGCCGCATACGAATAACGCTTTCGGAACGTCTGATTTCGGTTTCTTGTATTCGGGGCCGTAAATCGCGGCCGTTTCCCACGCGCAAGCGCTCCACTGAGCGACTGCCATAATTCCCATAATAATAAGAATATTGGAAAGCCCCCAATTCCAATCAGTCGGGAACCAGCTTCCGGTAATGTTTTCCATATGGAAATTGCCTGTAAAAAACGGCGCGACGGTAATTAACAGAAGCGGAATCAGCGAGAAAACGGCCAAAACATAGCCGATCGCCGCGCCGCTTGACACGCCTCTGGCATTAATCAAAATGAGCGCTGTAAAGATGATAAGGCCTGCCCCCAATGAAAGAATAACGGACGAAATCTCAGGCGCGACAACGCCGTTGAAAATGAGGCCGGCGAGATAATCGCCAATCAATATGGAAAAAATTGCCAGAACGGGGTTCCACGCAAACCAATAACTCCAAGCGGAAAAGCCGCCGATGAATTTTCCGGTTTGCGTTCCCGCGCCGAATACAGTCTGCGCAAATCCCGGCAGGCCGGACGCGTCGGCGAATGTCGCCGCCATTTCACCGTATGCCAGATTTTGGAGAAAGCCCTGCAAAACCGAAAGGCCCCAAGCCACAATGGCAAAAGCCCATAAGTAAATCGCAAACGTCCCGATTGACGGTAAAATCAATAACGGGACGCCAAGCGCAATTGCAAGCCCTTGCTTCCAATCAATCGTTCTCTGTAGTTTTGTATCGTTATCCACCAATAACACCTTTATTTTATCATTACAACGAATATTCAACAAATATTCAACAAATATTCAACAAACAACAAATATTCAACAAATATTCATCAAACAACAAATATTCAACAAATATTGTCAACGAATATTGTTAAGGCAAACAAACGATCCGCAATCAGATAATAACCAAACGGCTTACGCCGGCAGCAAAAGCAGCGGCAAAACCCGTTTAAATCAAAAATAATAAAACGGAAATTGAGTCAAAGATTCGCTTGAAAAAACGTCAAAAGGCGCAGGTCTGGCCGGCACATAAACAACATTTTTTTAAAGCCAACGCTCACCATTCAATTTTGTTTGTCTTCAAACCTCCGTATATCGTTTTTACATACAACCGAGACGGATGCGACAAAAATCAAAGTCCGTAAAGCCGGAAATATCCCCATATTTTCCCGTCACCCTCAAGCTGCAAATGAAACTGAAAGCTTTATTTTTCCGCCGTGAATCAAATACAAAGGCAAAGACATGCAGAGCCGTAACGAAACCGCCGGAAAATTATCGCCGAAACTTAAATGTCAAAAGCGTATATAGAATAGCCGTTCATCATTTTTCGACTCCCGTTTTCAAATGCGAAGCGTTTTGATAATAAATTAATTATTAGAAAAATCTGAAGGGGTTTACAAATGATAAAGAATTGACAAAATCCGCCGGCATCGGAAGTTTTAAAGTCATTGTTTCAAAAAAACGACAGCCAAAGACAACAATGCTCCGTTTTTGCCGTTTTTCACCTGTTGTTTTTCACCTGTTGTTTTTCACCTGTTGTTTTTCACCTGTTGTTTTTCACCTGTTGTTTTTCACCTGTTGTTTTTCACCTGTTGTTTTTCATCTTTTGTTTTTATTCACAGCTTATATTCCAATTTAATTCCGAACGGCGAATAATAACGTTTTTTGAAAAAAAACGGCTTCAAATTTATATAGATAGTTCGTATCTAATAACAAAATCAAAACTTTATTTAATACGATTCGTCATTGATTTTGGCAGGAAATGAACCGCCGGAAAAGCCGGCTGTTTTTGGAAATGGGAGTCAATGGCTGTTATTAAAAATCTGCTTCGGGACAAAACAAAAGATTGGCCGTAAAAACGGTAACCGTATGGTTTACCACCTGGTTTATCGTTTCGTGTCTTTTGCCCGCGGCATGAATCTTAGAGGGAGGCTGTATTATTCACAAAAATACGATGACACTGTCGCTTAGTGATCTTGTCTGTTTGTCGGAAAAAAGACGGGCAATTCTCTTACTCCTCGGAAAGAAAGACTACAGCATCGACGAATTGACCGAGGAAATGGACATGACCCCTCATTCATTGATGCCGCAGCTGAAAACGCTTCGCGACGGGGGAATCATATCCGCAGCGGGCGGATTGTATGAATTAACGCCCATCGGGCGCGTTTTGGTCAAAAACATGTATCCCGTTTTTGAAACGATCAATGTTCTTGAGAAAGACCAGCGGTACTGGTTTGACCGCAATTTATCGGTCATCCCGCCGGAATTAACGGAGCGGATTCGCGAAATCGGCGATTACAAGCTCCTTGATTATGACCTCAGCAACTACATGTTTGACGTCCCGCGCGAATTCTGCGACCTGTTCAACAAATCCAAGTACGCCATGTGCCTTTTATCCATTTATCACCCGATCTATTCGGAGATGTAGTTCCAAATGGCCGAGGCCGGCAAAGAAATGACAATCATCGTCACCCTCAAGGTCCACGAACGCTTCATCGAAGAAATGAAAGACCGCCTGAACGAATTAATCAAACGCAAAAACGTTAATTACATGATATTGCCGGACGAGGGCGTGACAACAACGCTGTCCATGACACTGACGGACGTCTTCGCCTACATCTACTTCTTCAACACAGACGGCGTTTATGATAATAAAATCATCATCAGCGTAGACGATATGACGCGCGTTTGGGCAAGGGAATTGTATAAGTTTTACGAAAAAAAGTCTGCTCCCACAGAGCCATAATTACAGGCCGTTAACGGTCTCTCTCTTTTTTGTTTTTTTCATTTAATTGGTTCATTTAAACGATTTTCAATTAATTTTCGGCAGCGGCTACTTCCGAATATGAATCGGTTGAATAGAAGCAATAATGGCGGCATCAACAACGCGGAAAAACAAAGAAAAAACATTGGAAAAACAAAGAAAAAACATTGGAAACAAAAAAAGTAATCGGGGTGCCGCAGGCACCCCTCTGAATGTCAAACTGACTCCGCCCCTTAAGGAAAAATTGCGACCGAAGCGAAGCGTAGGCCGCAATTTTTTTTTAGTATTCCGGGTCCATCCCGTCAATTGTCATGAAAGCGGATTCCATTTCTCTCTTTTTCTTGACACGGTCTTTGCTGTCTCTTTCCATGCCGATTGCCTGAATCGCGCCTTCGTAAAGGCCTTCAAGCTCTTCGGCGGAGTTTAATGTCAAAACGCACAAGGCTTCGGGCAGGCTGCCGTTTTCAACGATGATGCCTTTGAAAACGTGGCCGATGGCGCCGGATAATTTTTCAACCTCATTCGTGATTTCTTCCATGCTGAGGTATTTTTTGTCACCTTTTAAGATTACCATGGCACGGCCGCCTTCTTTATACACGTCTGTTGAGAACAAAAGGCCGCGGGGGGAAAGGCAGTTTTGAATAACGGTTCGAATCGGCATTTCGTTTTCGGCTTTGAAATAGCCAACGGTTGCCATACCCGCGCCGGCGCTCATCACGGTCTTAAAGTCGCCCAAGTCGGTTACCATCATCATTTCGCTGTCCAAAGAGTCGAGCAAGAACAAAATCCTGCGCGCGATCATCGCGTTGATGCCGTCATAAGCTTCCTGAACGCTTCCGCCAATGGATTTCAGGTATTGGTTATCGGCCAAAATAATGCCGTCGCACGGCCCGTCACGAAGTTCTTTTAACATGAAGGCGGCGTTTTGAAGGTAAAGCGTGCCTTCTTCTCTAAACGGCAGCACAACGAACGCGTAAACGGGGAAATTGTGAGACTTTTTGATTTCTTCAATCAACGGCGGCGTAAAAGAGGAACCCGTGCCGCCGGACGCGGATGTAACGATGAAGGCGACGTCGAAATTGCCTCTTTCTTCAATCGCTCTTAAAATATTTCCTTTCTGCTGTTCAAAAACTTCTTTGCCGAGGTTGCGGTTAGCGCCGACGCCGTGAAGGTTTTTGATGTGAATTCTGTCCTTTGCCTTTGTGAATCTCATTTCTTTGAGGTCATTGATTGCCGTGTTGATGGCAACGGTATGGACATTACTCTGGTATTGGTGTTTTGAAAAATATTTAGACAGACCGCCGCCGGCTTCTTTAACATTGGAGCCGCGGTTCATCGCCTGTTTATTAATAGCATCCAAAATTCTGTTACCGCACTGGCCGTTTCCGACAATTAAAACGTTAAGCAAAATGAAATCCTCCGCGAGTTTAAACTGTTTTAAAAATGTTTGAAATGTTTGAATGTAAATGTTTTAAAAATGTAAATATTCAAGATAGAAAATATATCTTATGGTTTAGGCTGTTAATATTTGATTCTTCTGATTAAGAATTTTCCTATATATATTTGTTCTTCCGCAATTTCCAAAATCAGGCAATGTCTTTTTTATAAAACAAGCGGCGGGTTCGGGCTTTAAACATATCGGCTAACAACGACATCCGCCGATTTCAAACCTCAGTTCTGAACGGATAAAAAGAGGGATTCAAAGAGATAAGAGGAGGGAGTTCAAACAGATAAGAGGAGAGAGAGGTTCAAAGAGATAAGAGGAGAGAGAGGTTCAAAGAGATAAGAGGAGAGAGGTTCAAACAGATAAGAAGAAGGGGGTTCAGAATGATAAAAAGGGGAAATTGATGCTTTTTAAGCATCAATTCGTTTTCATTCATCCTTAAAATCTGTATTCATTGCGTTTCTTGAGGAAGAGAACAGCAACGACCGCGATTATGATGAGGGGGATCAGGAGCAAATACCAAGTCTCCAATAATTTTGTAATCGTGCTGTTTCCGGTTGCCCTGAATGATACAGTTTCCAATTCGCCCGACATCGAAGAATTGTTGTATGTGTATTGATAACCCGCCCTCACTTCATAATAACCGTCCTCCGTCGCGGACAATGAGTAGCTGATGACTCTGTCATTATTCGGCGTCAGATTGTCGATATAGACAGTTGCTTTGTTGCCGATCACGGTGATATTTGTTTTATTTTCCCCTTTGATGGTCGCGTTATCCGGCAGCGTAAATTCAATACTGATAAATTGCGCGGGCATTGTTCCGATGTTTCTCACAACAATATCCCCGTTTACTCTTGTGCGCATCTGATGATCAACCGTATGATCGCTCAGCGGTGAGCTTGCGAATGTCAATGCCACCAAATCGTTCACGGTAATCGTCGCGTTGTTTGTCTGTGAATAGGAGAAACCCATGCCGTAAGCGTTTTCGCCGGTCGCGCTGGCTCTGGGCAGTGTATAGTTTCCGGGTTCAACGGATTTGATTTGGTAGATCAAATAAGTATTATTCGTGTTCCGGTTGACGGTTTGATTGACTGTATTGTTGATGGTCGGGGGCATCATTAAAAAACCGGCAGGATAAGGGTCGCTGATATTGACGTTTTTGGCGTCATAATTTCCGGTGTTGTGGACGTAAACCGTCACGGTCATGAGGTCACCTATCGAAACGTCAGAGGGCGTCACCACCTTTGTAATCACCAACTCAGGTTTTCCGACTCCCGTGGCATTTTGGTGCCCGCCCGGTATATATCCGGTGTTTGTCACATTCGCGTTCGTCCAAATTTCTAATTTGGCTCTGTTGCGGTTTCCTTCCCTTCTCAGCTCAACCAGCGTAACAGTAAAGTTGCCGTCTGTCGCGGTAAAGCTCAAGCTGTTGTTTAGTGATAACATCGTGCCGTTGATTTTGGTCCAACTGTCATTTCTCCACTCGAAAATGCTGAGTGAAACACTTCCGGTCACATTGCCGTCGTCATCTACGTTTACACCGATTGCACCCGCTTCCACGAGAACGGTATTCACCATATAGGCATCGTTGCCGCTGACCCATTCTACAGTTTCCCAAGCGGCAGCCGGCGCCGCCAATGCGGTCAAAGCAAGCGCGATAAACAACAATCCGGTTATAATTTTAGTCGGTTTCAAATCATTTCCCCTCTGCAACATGTTTTTCTTTTTCGTTTTGACACGGGTTATTTAATAAAATAATTGTATACGCTCAATTGATTTTTATTTATTTAATCGTTTGGATTTTAAAAATTGTAACTCTATAGCTTAATTTCTGTATTTAATCTTATTTCATTACAGCGGTCAGTACAGTTTTCATTCCTTTTTCATTACAGTTTTCATTACCGGTCCGGTTCATTTCGGAATTTAATTTGAAATCCTGTTCACTTTGCCATCCTGCACTTTGCCATCCGGATTATTTTACAATGTCTAAGCTGATGTCTATCCATTTCGCCGCGTTCGTCACGGCGCTGAGGGAAATAACATCGACACCCGTCGCGGCATACGCCTTTAAATTTTCTTTTTGAATGCCGCCTGAGGCTTCCAATAAAACTTTATCCCGAAGTTTATGTTCCTCTAAGAGCTTGACGGTTTCCATAATCATATCGGGAGACATATTGTCTAAAAGAATAATATCGGCGCCCAATTTCGCCGCCTCAAGCGCCTGTTCTTTGGTGTCGGCTTCGATTTCTATTTTTTTGGTAAAAGAGGTTTGATGTTTTGCTTTCGCGAACGCTCTTTCCATTCCCATGACTTCGATATGATTGTCTTTGATCATGACCGTATCCGATAAATTTTGGCGGTGCGGGTCTCCGCCGCCGTCCAAAACGGCCTTTTTCTCATATTTTCGGATTCCGGGCGTCGTCTTTCGCGTGGCGGCAATCCGTGGCGTCTCTCCGCCGACAATTGTCACATATTCGCGCGTGTTGGTCGCAATGCCGGACAATCGGGATAAAAAGTTAAGGACAGTCCTTTCCGCGCGCAAAACGGCGGTAAAATTCCCGTTCAGCTCAAAAAGGACATCGCCTGCGGCGGCGGTCTCTCCGGCCGCTTTCTTTTGTTCATAAGAGATTCCCAAGTAATTCAGTATTGCCGCGGCGATTTCAGTTCCCGAAACAACACAGTTTTCCTTCACAAAAATGACCGCGCGAACATCTTTGTCGTCGGCGAGCGTGCAGGAGACATCTTCATCTCTTAAATCTTCTTCAAGAAAATTCTCGATTTCTTTTATTAATATCATTGTCTTCTGCTCCTTCTTCTGCATCTTTTCGGAAATCTTTGTTTTTTTTGGTATTTTTTAACACTGATAACTACATCCGATTATTAATTAAATATTTTTTAGTCGGCACAGGGTTTTATAAAAAAATGAAGGATGTAAACAATATTACTGTGTGACGCGGAGAATGAATCGCCCGCAAAAACAAATTGAAATAAACTAAAAATTGAATAAACTGAAAATTGAATAAACTGAAATAAATTGAATAAACTGAAATAAATTGAAATAAATTGAAATAAAATACAATCGGAAGACCTATTCAAAAAAAAATCGAAACGTTTAACTAATTAAACACAAACAGTCGGGCATGGTAATACTAAATGACGCTCATGGATTAACTAAAACGGTTTTAACGGACCGGCTGAAAAATATTGAAAATTATTTCGATGCCGATTGTATCTCTTATTACGGACAAATAAACGAAGACAGCTCTTTCGCTTTATCTAAAATAATTGCTGAACTGGCGCAAGAAGGTGAACACCGAAGTTTAGTTTTTATTTTAACGACCACCGGCGGGTCAATCGGCGCGGTAGAAAGGATTGTTAACATTATCAGGCATTTTTATGATAAGGTGACATTTCTTATTCCGGATTACGCATACAGCGCAGGGACTTTGTTTTGTATGAGCGGGAATGAAATTTACATGAATTACTTTAGTGTTTTGGGACCCATTGACCCCCAAATACTGAACAAAGACGGAAGGTGGGTCTCAGCTTTATCATATCTTGAAAAAGTATCTGATTTAATTCAAAAATCAGCGGATGGTTCAATCACTCCCATCGAATTTACGATATTGCGTGACTTTAATTTGGGGGAATTAAAAGAGCTTGAGAGAGCCGTCGAACATACAAAAAATCTTTTGTTGAAATTTTTAATTAAATACAAGTTCAAAAATTGGGTTACCAGATCGGCTTCCGGGTTGCCTGTTACCGATGAATACAAAAAAAACAGGGCGCAAACAATTGCAGATAGGCTGGGAGGTACAGAATGGTATTCTCACGGCCGGCCCATAAACATAAAAACTTTAGAAGAAATGGGTATCCAAATCAATGATTATTCAGGCAATGGTTCATTGACGAAATTGATATGCGATTATTATTACCCGCTTGAAGACTACATCAAAAAGAATTCTATAAATAATAGCTTAGCGTATGTTCATACACGGAGGTTTTTCTAATGAATGGAACGATAGAACAACGTCGGAAGGACGAATTAGAAAAAAAGGCAAAAGATGCTGAATTTATGAAGCGTGTGCATGAGTTGGATGCCATCATCGAAAAATATCAAATAACGCCGGGCACTCGCAAAATACTGTTGCCCGTCAATGAAAGATATAAATACAAAACGATTTTTAATAATATCAGTTAATCGTTATTACCGCGATTTTTTCCTTTTTCTTTCACTTTCTTTGCTTTTTCTCTTTTTTCTTTTATTTTCTTTGCTTTTTCTCTTTTTTCTGTTATTTTCTGTTTTTATTGCCTAAATCCGCCGGTCTGAAAAGCAAAAGACATAAAAATACGAACAACAAAGAACCCTCATTCTTTACAGCTTTATTCATTTTAATTCAATTTCGGGGTTCTGTGCAAATGATTAAAATAGGCGTTATCGGATGCGGTTTCATCGGCTCTCAGGTCTGTACGGCGATTGATTCCGGCGACGTCAAAGCCGCTCTTTTCGGAATTTTTGACAATTCGGAAGAGAAAATGGACGCGATACTGGCAAGCCTCAAATCCGCCTCTCCCGAAAAATGCGCGCCGGAAGAATTGATCGCCAAATGCGATTTAATCGTGGAATGCGCGTCTCAAGAAGCCGTTTTGAAGTACGCGCTGCCCGCCGTTCAAAAAGGAAAGGACATGATGATTTTAAGTGTCGGCGCGCTCCAAAACCCCGATTTCCGTTCGGCTCTTCAAAAAGAGGCGGCGGCGAATCATTCAAAAATTTACATTCCTTCGGGCGCCATTGCCGGAACGGACGGGCTGAAGGCGGCCGCTGCCGCGAATTTGTCTTTCGTTTCGGTGACCACGAGAAAACCGCTCTCGGGACTCGCGGGCTCTCCTTATCTGATTGAAAACAACATTGATTTGGCAAACATTAAGGAACCGGTGTTGATTTTTGAAGGAAAGGCCGCCGATGCCGTTGTGGGCTTTCCAAAAAATGTGAATGTTTGCGCCACGGTCAGTTTATGCGGTGTCGGGTTTGATCAAACGGTGGTTCGAATCATCGCCGACCCGACGATTTCCGAAAACATCCACGAGCTTGAGGCTTTTGGCGATTTCGGGCACATGAAAATGACGATTGAAAATCAACCGTCTCCCCAGAATCCGAAAACAAGTTATTTGGCGGCGCTGTCTGTTATTTCGGCTTTGAAGAAAATTACGGATCCGATTCAAATCGGGGTTTGATTTTGTTTTGGATTAGGGCAATTGCGAATAGTACAATTGCGAATAGTACAATTGCGTATTCAGTTTACATAAAAAGAAAAGAGAGAAAAGAGGGCAAACCAATGAAGGTATTTATCGTATACGCACACCCAAGCGACGACTCTTTTACCCGTCATGTCAAAGACAGTTTCATCAGCGGTTTAATAGCCGCCGGTCATTCGTATGTCATATCGGATTTATACAAAATGGGTTTTTGTTCAGACATGAGCGAATCCGAATATATGCGTGAGTCAAATTACAGAGCCGACTTGCCCTTGCCGGATGACGTGCTCGTTGAACAAAAGAAAATCAATGATTGTGACGCCATTGTGTTTATTTATCCCGTCTTTTGGACCGAAGCCCCCGCAAAATTAGTCGGTTGGTTTGACAGGGTTTGGACATACGGGTTTGCTTACGGTTCCCGAACCATGAAACAGCTTGAAAAAGGTTTAGTCATTTGTGTTGCCGGCCACTCTGTTCAGAATTTGAAGGAATATGGGCATTACGACAGCATGAAAACAGTTATGCTCGGCGATAGGTTATTTGACAGAGTTAAGGAAAAAGAGTTTATCGTTTTGGATTCAACGACAAAGTTTGACATGGAAGCACGAACGGCAAATTGGGATAAGCACCTGAAAACCACATTTGAAGCCGGGCGAACGCTGTAAATCGTTTTTGTGTAACGGTTTGCTGTATTCGTTTGCTGTATTAAAATGTATTAAATAACTCACAATTCCCATTTTCCTTTTTATTCTTTTAATTCCGTTATTCAGATATACGATTTTTTGAAAACATCGCCGGTGACTATTTTTCAGCGAGCATTTTTTATAGAATACCACTCGAATAATCTTGCTTTTCAATATGTTGTGATTTTATGAATAAGGAACAAATTATCCGGCGCATCTCCGAATTGAAAAAGGAGAAAAACGCCGTCATTTTGGCGCACAATTATGCCCGCGCCGAGGTTCAGGATATCGCGGATTTTGTCGGCGACTCTTTCGCGCTCAGCCGGGCCGCTGTTGATTTGGACGCCGATATTATTGTTTTTGCAGGCGTTCGCTTTATGGCGGAAAGCGCCTCCATTTTATCCCCTCAAAAAAAAATCCTTTTGCCCGACCTTGATGCCGGGTGCCCGATGGCCGACATGGTTACGGTAAAGGAACTGGAAAAGGCGAAGAAGAAGTATCCGGGCGCTGCGGTTGTTTGCTACGTTAACAGTTCGGCGGAAGTGAAAGCCAAGTCTGACGTGTGCTGCACATCGGCCAACGCCGGTGAAGTCATTGCTTCCATTCCCGAAAATGAAATTCTGTTCATTCCCGATAAGAATTTGGGCAGTTATATCGCTTCAAAAACGGATAAGAAAATACATCTTTGGGACGGTTATTGCCCGATTCATCAGCTGATTACGGAAGCGGATGTGTCTGCCGCGAAAGAGAAACATCCGAATGCCGTTTTTCTGGCGCACCCCGAATGCAGGCCTGAGGTTTTGAAGCTGGCTGACGGTATTTTCAGCACGTCGGGTATTATCAAATACGCGGCGGCTTCCGATAAAAAAGAATTTATTATCGGCACCGAGCGGGAAATGATTCACAAACTTCAAAAAGACAGCCCGGAAAAGTCTTTTTATCCTGTGTCCGAATACGCTTACTGCGCCAACATGAAAATGGCGACGCTGCCTTCTATTTTGAGGGCGCTTGAAACAGAGACTGCCGTTATCGCCGTTCCCGAAAATGTTCGCGTCAAAGCGAAAAAGTCTCTTGACAGAATGTTGGCGGCCGTTCCGAAATAAGTGCAAGAGGGCCGTAAATCGATTAGTTATAAGATGATGGGTTGTAATGACAAACCGATAAGTTGGGTAAACCGATAAGTTGGGTAAACCGATAAGTTGGGTAAACCGATAAGTTGGGTAAACCGACAAGTTGGGTAAACCGATAGGTTGTATAGTTATTAGAATTATAAGATGAATAAGTTGCAATAATTACTACACTCCAATTAATGAAGGCAAATGAATGCCGGCAAGCTATAAACCGGCGCACGGCCATCGATCAATCAACGCGGATGAAAAATAATGAATCTCTTTCAAAAGATTTCTGTTTGTCTCGAATTTATGAGATACAAAAATTGTATTATGGCGGGCGTGTCATCCGTCGCCGGCGCCTTGATTGCGGCGTCTCTTCTTAATTATTCGATGGGCGCCGATTTGTTTTATAATGTTTATCATATGGTTTTTATTTTCTCGATGGTCTTTTTAGCGACGGGCGCCGGCAATATGCTGAATGACTATTATGACATCAATATTGACCGCGTCAATAAGCCCAATCGGCCGCTTCCTTCGGGAAGGATTTCCATGAAAACGGCCGTTTATTTGGCAATCGTCTGCTTTGTCGCCGCGTTTTTTATCGCTTTTCTGATTCATCCGGTTTCCGGTATTATCGGATTCATTAATATTTCCATTTTGATTTGGTATGCAAAGACATTGAAACGAACAATCCTCCTCGGCAATCTGTCGATTGCTTATTTGACCGGCTCGACTTTTTTGTTCGGCGCCTCTTTCTTCGGCGTTGACGGTATTGTCGTTATGCTGCCGCTGGCGCTTTTGGCATTTTTGGCAACGGCCGCCCGCGAAATCGTCAAAGACATCGAAGACATTAAAGGAGACGCCGAAGACGGCGCGGTGACGTTTCCGATCAAATACGGCGAAAAACCCGCCTCTTATTTGGCGGCGGCGTTTGGTTTTTTGGCAGTCATCCTCAGCCCGCTGCCTTATTTTATGGGAATCATGACAAAAACGTATTTTATTGTCCTCATCCTCGGCATTTTCTGTTTCCTGTATGCAATTTATGTTTTGTTGGGAAAGAAAAATTACGCGATGTCATCCAAATTTTTCAAAATCGCGATGTTCATGGCGCTGGCGGCATTTATCGCGGGTCTTTTTGAGTTTTTTTGAACCTCTTTGTGCCTCTTCTCTTTGACCTCTTGTGTCTCTTTGTGCCTCTTTCTCTTTGACCTCTTTGTGCCTCTTTCTCTTTGATCTCTTGCGTCTCTTTGCGTCTCTTTGTGCCTCCTTCTCTTTCTCTTTCTCTTTGTATCTCTTTTGAGCTTCTTTTGAAAGAAAAACGCTCTTCAAACGTATTTGGATTTGTCATTGATAGACAGGTGATTGATTAATTTTATCAAAAGCTTTTTTTAATTCATCGTTATATCATGACCTTAATTCTGACGTCATGATTTTTGTTTGACTTTTGTTTGACTTTCATGATTTAAATGCCACTCATGATTTTGATGACATTCATGACTTTGATTTTTCAGATTTTTGTAAATAATTCAGATTTTTGTAAAAATAAACAATCATAAACAATCGGAGTTTTCTATGACAAAAGAGTACATGCTTGGAAACGTCGCCATAGCCCGCGGCGTTATGGAGTCCGGTGTCGCCGTTGTTTCCGGCTATCCGGGAACGCCGTCTTCCGAAATAATCGACAATTTAAGGGCGAAAAAAGACCTCGGCTTTTATGTGGAATGGTCTGTCAACGAAAAAGTCGCGGTTGAAGTCGCAATCGGCGCCGCCTTCACGGGCGTTCGCGCGTTCGCGACCATGAAACACGTCGGCCTGAACGTCGCTTCTGACCCACTCATGACGGTCAGTTACTCCGGCACAAAGGGCGGATTGGTCCTGCTGGTTGCCGACGACCCGTCTTTACATTCCTCTCAAAACGAGCAAGACACCCGCCGTTACGCGCAGTTTGCTCAAGTTCCGTGCTTTGACCCGGCAACAATTCAGGACGCCAAGGATGTTATTTCGTTCGCTTTTGACTTTTCCGAACGGTTTGAAACAGCCGTCATTGTCAGGTCAACGACCCGTATCAGCCACGGCAAATCCAGTGTTGAGACCGGCGAGCTGAAACCGAGTGTAAACGCCGCCAACTTCAAAAAAGACCCGAGCAGCATGGTGATGATGCCGAACTTCGCTCGCGGCAGACACAGCATTGTTCTCGGCAGACAACAGGAAATGATGGAAACGCTTGAAAAATCACAGTGGAACGTTTTGGAAAAATGCGAAGGTTCCCGTATCGGCGTTATTTCATCCGGCATTGCGTCCGTCTACGCGAAAGAAGCGCTTCACGCGCTCGGCATTCAAGCTTCGTTCCTTAAAATTACCGCTTATCCGATGCCGGAAAATTTAATCACAGAGATGCTGAAAAGCTGTGACAAAGTTTTGATTATTGAAGAATTGGAACCGTTCGTTGAAGAACACGTTCGCATTGTCGCTCAGCGGATTCAGTCGCCTACGCTCATCATCGGCAAAAACACAGTTCCGCGAATCGGCGAACTGAACTTTGATATCTGCCGCCGCGCCATGGTTGAAACCTTTAAAGACAACTGTGCCGCCTCGGCCGTTGAACAAGCGGCGCCCCCCGCGGCGCTCCCGCCGGAAATCACGGACATTGTCCTCCCGCCGCGCCCGCCCGCGCTTTGTGTCGGCTGTTCTCACCGCTCGGCTTTCCAAGTGATTAAAGACGTTTTCGGCAAAAACGCGATTTTCCCAAGCGACATCGGTTGTTACACGCTGGGTATCCACGTCGGCGCCGTTGACACGACGATTTGTATGGGCGCCAGCGTCAGTATGGCGTCAGGCATTGCGCATTCCGGTGAAAAGAATCCTGTCTGCTGTACCATCGGCGACTCGACTTTCCTTCACACAGGCATTAACTCGCTTATGAATGCCGTTTACAACAATGCCAAAATGACGGTCGCCATTCTTGACAACCGCGTCACGGCAATGACCGGCCACCAGCCGAACCCAAGCTCGGGACACACCGCTGTCGGTATTGAATCGATTCCGGTTTCGATGGCCGATGTTTGTACCGCTTCCGGCGCAAAGTTCGTCCGTGAGGTTGACGCTTACGATTACGAAGCTTTGAAAGTCGCTTTCCGCGACGCTAAAAACTTTGACGGCGTTTCCGTTGTCATCGTCAATCAGGCTTGCGCGCTTGTCGCCAAGAAAACCGGCGTTAAGAAAAATCCGTTCGCCGTTACCGCCGCGAAGTGTAAAGGCTGCCGCAAATGTATCAACTTCGGCTGTCCCGCGACGGAATTTGATAAGAAAACGGCCGTTTCGTTTATCAATTCACAATGTATCGGTTGCGGCGTTTGCGCGCAAATATGTCCGTTTGATGCCATCTTCGAGGTGAAATAATGAGCGAAAAAATGAACGAAAATATCTTCGGTTCTGTTCCGAATTCCGGCAAAATCGATGTGAAATGCGACATCATCATTTGCGGTGTCGGCGGTCAGGGCGCGATTTTGGCGTCTGACATTCTCGGCCGAGCATCCGTTGCCGAAGACCGCGCCGTTCAGGCAGCCGAAACACACGGCATGGCTCAGCGCGGCGGTTCCGTTGAAAACCACGTCCGCATCGGCAGCGCTTACGGCTCTCTCATTCCGCCGAGAAGCGCCGACATCATGATTGCTCTTGAACCCATCGAAGCCGTTCGCTACGCCCGCCTCATGAAAGACGGCGCTGTTGTCATCGTCAACACCGCCCCCATTTACCCGTTCACCGTCACGACAGGCAAAGCCGAATACCCCGGCATTCCTCAAATGATTGAGGCGCTGTCCAAGATTTTTGACGTCAAGGCCTTCGACGCGACGGAAGCTGCCGCCAAGACCGGCAACAGTCAGGCGACAAACGTGGTCATGATCGGCGCCGCGTCTCACTTTATCCCGCTCAAGAAGCAAACCTTCATTGATTGCATCAAGGCTTCGGTACCTCCCGAATTCTTAGATATCAATTTGGCGGCTTTTGAAGCGGGCTACAACAGCATTCAGAAATGAGAGCTCAGGAATGGGCGCGCAGAAATGAGAACTCAGAAATAAGAACTCAGAAATAAGAGCTCAAAAATGAGTGATTTTAAATTGAAGCCGGGCTGAAACGCCGGCTTCAATTTTTCTATATTTTAAGGAATATGAATTTTGGGTACAATTAAAAGGAATTGGCAGATCTGAGAATAAGTAACATAAGTTAGTTGATTGAGTGCCAATAAATTAACTTATGTTACTTATTTTTTGATTCAATTTTGCTTTTTTCCTTTTTTTTCTCGCTAAAATCTCTTTTTCGATTATTCCTTCCGAAAAAACTTTCAGAAACAATCAGAGATGCATATTTTGATGAATGAAATATCTCTGTCACTCGATTTTCGTTTGGTTTTTTTGATTCGTTCGATTCGTTCGTATTCTTTTCTTGGCTCTTTATAAGCTCTGTATCATTTTGATTTTTATTGTCGGCTACCATGATTTTCTTCCGTAATAACTTCAATTCAAGCAATTTATTTAATTACTTTGTTTTTGTTATTAACCTTCTCTTCTTATCGCATGACCTTGGCTTTTTACACGAAGCCCCACTACAAGAAACCTTTATATGCTATGTGTCCTTTCTAAGCGGTCACCTATAGGAAAATAGTGTATATCTGATTTTATATCTGATTTTGACAGAAAATAATAAGTTTCAGGGTACTTTATTTTCGAACGCAACCTGCTGTTTTATTTGAAGCGAACTGCGTGAGTAGGATTTTTTCAAAAAATCTTGCGGAGGAAAATAATGGGTAAAAGATCACTTGTAAAGCTCTCTCGAAAGACAAATCCGAGAATAATTAACCTTATTTTGACGCTTAAAAGCGCCAGTGTAGAATATGACGCACCGATCTGGGCAGCGATTGCCAAAAAGTTGGAAAATCCGTCCAGAAATTATGCCGATGTCAATTTGAGTCAAATCAACAGACACGCCAAGGAAAACGATGTCCTTTTGGTTCCGGGGAAAGTCCTCGGCGCCGGTGACATCAGCTTTCCCGTGACGGTCGCTGCTTTGAACTTCAGCGTCGGCGCATTCGAAAAGATAACAGTTGCCGGCGGCACCTGTATCCGCGTTGAAGACATCCTTGATGAGAACCCGACCGGTTCCGGAATCAGAATTTTCCAGTGAGGTGCAAAAGTATGACAATCATTGATGCAAACGGATTGATTTTGGGACGTCTGGCAAGCATTGTCGCGAAACGTCTCTTAAACGGCGAACAAATCGACATCATCAACGCCGACCTCGCCGTCGTTTCCGGAAACAGATATTCAATTTATGCCGACTACCGCAAATCCATTGAGACCGGACGAACTGAATACGGTCCCTACTTCCCGAAGAGACCGGAAAGAATCTTGAAAAGAACAGTTCGAGGCATGCTCCCGTACAAGAGACAAAACGGCAGAGCCGCATTGTCCAGTCTTAAAGTTTACTGCGGCGTTCCGCCGGAGTTCAAAGGCGGCAATATCGAAACGATCGAAGAGGCCCATGTCACCCGCTTAAGTTCTTCCAAATATGTGAAATTGGGTGATATCGGCAGAAACCTCGGAGCCAAAGTTTAAAGGAATGATGGAATATGGTCGAAAAAATTGTGAATACATCAGGCAAACATAAGACAGCCGTTGCAAGAGCAACCGTTAAAAGCGGCACCGGCGTCGTCAGAATTAATAAAATCCCGCTTCCGATTTACGGCAACTGGCTCGTGAACCAAAAAATTTCCGAATCAGTCAACATCGCCGGTGAAGCGGTCATCTCAAAGCTCGACATCCTCGTCACCGTCAAAGGCGGCGGATTTGTCGGCCAAGCCAATGCGGCGCGTACAGCTATTGCGAAAGGAATCGTTGAATTCACCAACGACACCTCCATCCGCGACGCGTACGCAGAATTTGACAGAAGCTTGCTTGTCAGCGACTCCAGACAAAAAGAACCGAAATACTTCGGCGGTCCGGGTGCCAGAGCAAGATACCAGAAATCATACAGGTAATGTGAGAAAATATGATACCGGTTCGTTGTTTTTCATGCGGGAAAGTCGTTGCTTCGGGATATGAAGATTTCAAAGCCAGAACCAAAGCGGGCGAGGACAGCGGCCAGGTCTTAAACGACCTCGGCTACACCAGATACTGCTGCAGAAGAATGCTTTTGAGCCATATCGAAATGGTTGACGTTATTGCGCCTTACCAGTAAGCGACTATAAGTGACTGTAAGCGACTATAAGCGACTGTCTTAGAAAATAAACTCAGAAAATAAAAAGTCAAATAAACAGGAAACAAAATTGTTTTCTGTTTGTTTTTTCATTTTGTTTTCATTTTTAATCCCTATAGAAACAGTGACGGATAAGTTCAGGTGAAGGGTATGAAACTCCAAATTCAGGAATATACAAGATTTGAAAGAGCCAGAATTGTCGGTGCCCGCGCCCTTCAAATTTCAATGGGTGCCCCCGTCTTAATTCATGATTACGAAAAATCGGGCGTTGACCCGCTCTATATCGCTCTTGAGGAATTCAAGAGAGGTGTCGTTCCGATTACCGTTAAAAGGTAAAAGGGTCAAAGGAACCAATCAATAATTTAATCAAAAATTAAGGAAACAATATTTTTAATCCAAATAATACAAGGTGAATTTAATGGAAAACCAAGAAGCACAACCTACAGTAAATGAAGATGTCGCGTCCAATGACCAGTCTTACCTCGTCTCCATTGACGAGTATCTGGCAGCCGGCGTCCACATCGGTACACAACAGAAAACAAAAGACATGATGCGTTTCGTCTACCGTGTCAGAACAGACGGTCTCTATGTTTTGGACATCCAGTCCACCGACGAACGCGTTATCGCCGCGGCGCATATGCTTGCCAGATTTGATATTTCACGCGTTTTGGTCGTCTCTTCCAGACAGTACGGACAGTACCCCGCAAAGATGTTCGCCAAAACAACAGGTTGCCGCTCGGCGCTTGGCCGCTTCATCCCGGGCATGCTGACAAACCCGAAGATGGACAGCTATTTTGAACCCGAAATTGTTATCGTCACAGACCCCGCCGGCGACGCGCAGGTCATCAAAGAAGCCTTTGACATCAATGTCCCCGTCATTGCGCTGGCTGACTCCAACAACTTGACAAAGAATGTTGACCTCGTCATCCCGACAAACAATAAAGGAAGAAAAGCGCTCTCACTCATCTACTGGCTTCTCGCCAGAGAGCTTTGCAAGATCAACGGCACCCACTTCAACTATGAACTTTCAGACTTTGAAGTGCCGCTGTAATTAAAGCGAAAATAAAGCGAAAACAGGGGCTGAAAGTTAAGACCTTTGCCCCGGTCTCACTTTTTCTTTTTACTATTTTTTTTGTACTGCTTTCTCTCTTTACTGATTTTTTGTACTGCTTTCTCTCTTTACTGATTTTTTGTACAGATTTCTCTCTTGTACTGATTTTTTTTGTACTGATGTTTCGTACTAAAACAGTGGTTAGTTTACGGTGGGGTGCTTTCAGCACCCCACCTTATTTCATATTTTTCGGATACTATTGAATGACATTGATTGAATGGCATTGATTGAATGGAATTGTTTGAATGCCATTATTTTTGAATGATGTCGGTTTCTTTATTCGCCGTCATTTTCAATTTCTTCATCCTGTTCAATTGTCTTCATCTTGTTCGATTTCGCTGTCGTATTCGATTTCTTCATCCGGTTCGCTTTCACTGTCGTTTCCGTCGCCGTATTCGCCGTCATCGTCCGGTTCTTCCGAGCCGACCTCTGATGTTTGCCGTTCGAATCCTGACTCATTTTCATTGACGTTTTCGGCGCCAAAGCCGCTGAAGGTGTCGGGGTTGCCGGTGCCGCCGATGCCGTCGACACCGCCTGTACCGTCGGCGTTTTCGCCGACCGGCTGTTTTACAACGGCGACGCTGACGACTTTATCCTCGGCGGCGAGTTTCATGATGCGGACGCCTTTGGTGTTTCGGCCTTGGGCGCGGAGTTCGCCGGCAAGGACGCGGATGATAATGCCTTCCGCGCTCGTGATGATGAGTTCGTCATCGCGGCTGACGGATTTCACGGAAACGACGCGGCCGTTTCGCTCATCCGTGACGATTGACATTACACCCTGAATGCCGCGGTGTTTTTTGATGTATTCGTCAAACAAGGTGACTTTTCCGAATCCGTTTTCGGTGATTGTCAGCAACGCTTCCGCGGGATTGACGATGTCCATGCTGACGACGGCGTCATCTTGTTTTACCAATCTCATTCCCGTCACGCCGCGGGCGGACCTGCCCATCGGGCGCACTTCTTTTTCATCGAAGCGGACGGACTTGCCTGCCCTTGATACCATGACAACTTCGCGGGCGCCGTCGGTTTGGATGACATTGACCAGCTCGTCATTGGGCATCAGCGTTGTCGCGATGATTCCGGCTTTTCTCGGGTTTTTAAAGTCGGTCAGCGGCGTTTTCTTGACGGTTCCTTTTTTTGTCACCATCATCAAGTATTTGTTTTCTTTAAATTCTTTGACAGGAATGGAAGCGGTGACGTATTCGTCATCTTTTAAGTCCAAGAAGTTCGCAATGGACTTGCCTTTGGACGTTCGGCTTCCTTCAGGAATCTCATAGCCCTTTTTCCAATACACGCGGCCTTTGTTTGTGAAGAATAAAATGTAATTGTGCGTGGATGAAACAAACAGATTTACGACAACGTCTTCTTCTTTTGTTTCCATGCCGATGATACCCCTGCCGCCGCGGCGCTGGCGAGAATATGTGTCCGCCGACAATCTTTTGATGTAGCCGCGGTCGGTCATTGTGATGATGACATCTTCTTTTTGGATGAGGTCTTCGTTGTCAATGTCAAATCCGCCTTGGATGATTTGTGTACGGCGCCCGTCATCGTATTTCTCTCTCATCATTAAGAGTTCTTCGCGGATGATGCCGTATTTGATTTCATCGCTTGCGGCTATTTTTTCGAGTTCTTCGATTCTCTCTAAAATTTCTTTGAGTTCGTCCAAAATCTTTTGGATTTCAAGGCCGGTCAATTTTTGGAGGCGCATTTCTAAAATGGCTTTGGCTTGAAGCTCATCAAGCCCAAACTGCGCCATTAATCCTTCTTTGGCAGCCTGCGCGTCTTCTGACGCTTTGATTAATTCAATGACAGGGTCGATGTTGTCAAGGGCAATCTTCAAGCCGTTTAAGATGTGTTCGCGCTCGCGGGCCGTTTTTAAATCGTAAAGCGTTCTTCTTTGAATGACATCTATTCTGTGTTTCAGATAAATCTTCAAAAGCTGGCGGAGTCCCATGACACGGGGAACGCCGTCTACGATTGCCAGATTGATGATCCCGAAACTCGTTTGAAGTTGTGTGTGTTTGTAAAGCTGGTTCAGCAAAACATCGGGATTTGTCCCGCCTGTCAGCTCAATCACGACGCGGATGCCGTCGCGGTCGGACTCGTCACGCAAATCGGAAATGCCGGTCACTTTTTTGTCGCGGACAAGGTCGGCGATGTTTTCAATCAATCGGGCTTTGTTGACCTGATACGGCAATTCTGTAATAACGATTTTTTGGCGGTTGCCGCGCAGTTCTTCTAAGTGGGAAACCGCTTGGATACGAACGCTGCCGCGGCCTGTTTTGTAAGCGTTGATGATGCCTTCGCTGCCTAGTATCACGCCTCGTGTCGGGAAGTCCGGTCCTTTGATAACACGCATCAGGTCGGGGACGTCTGCGTCAGGCGTTTCAATCATCATGACGGCGGCGTCAATGACTTCCGAAATGCAGTGCGGTGGCATGTTTGTTGCCATACCGACGGCGATTCCGGCGGAGCCGTTGATTAACAGATTGGGAAGTTTCGCCGGTAAAACGGCGGGCTCTTCAATGGATTCGTCGTAGTTCGGACGGAAATCAACGGTTTCTTTGTCGATGTCTTCTAACATTTCAGAAGAAATGCGTGCCATTCGTGATTCTGTGTAACGCATGGCGGCCGCTTCATCACCGTCAATGGAACCGAAGTTGCCCTGCCCGTCAATAAGCGGGTAGCGGAGGGAGAAATCCTGGGCCATTCGAACAAGCGCGTCATAGACGGCCGAATCACCGTGAGGGTGGTACTTCGCAAGCACGTCACCGACAACGTGCGCGGATTTTTTCGGCGGTTTTTCATAAACCATGCCGTTTTCTTTCATCGAGAAAAGGATTCTGCGGTGAACGGGTTTCAAACCGTCGCGGGCATCAGGAAGCGCTCTGCCGACAATCACGCTCATCGCGTACTGAATGTATGAATTTTTCATTTCATCATTCAATAAAACGGGGCGGACCGAGACGCGTTCTTCGTCGGGGGCAGGTGCCTCATCGTCATTGTCGCCTTCGTCGCCATTGTTTTCGTCGTTGTTGCCTTCGTCGCCGCCGTTGTTGCCGCTGTTGCTGCCGCCGTTGCTGCCGCTGTTGCTGCCGCCGTTGCTGCTGCTGTTGCTGCCGCCGTTGCTGCTGTTGCTGCCGCTGTTGCTGCTGCTGCCGCTTTCGCCGTCGCTGTTTTCGCCGGTAACGGTAATCGTTTCTCCGATAATTTTTCCTTTGGGTTCTTCGTCGTCGGGAAGTTGGGAACGTTCAATGTATTCGTTTAAAACGTGTTGCCGAACTTTCTTTTGGGTTTCTTCGAGGTGTTGTTGCTGCTGTTGTTGCTGCTGTTGGATTTTGTTGTTTTCTTCCATTTTCACACCTCCTCAGATATCCAAGTTGACGACTTCTTTTGCGTGCGCTTGGATGAATTCTCTTCTCGGGAGTACTTCGTCGCCCATCAGGATTGTAAATATTTCATCGGCGGCTACCGCGTCTTCGATTGTGACTTGAAGCAAGGTTCGGGTTTCCGGGTTCATTGTAGTTGACCACAGCTGTTCGGGATTCATTTCACCAAGACCTTTGTATCGGGAGACGTTTACGCTTTTGTCACCGATTTCGTCCAGCTTTTCTCTCAGCTGTTTGTCATTGTAAGCGTAGTATTCCGCTTTTCCTTTTTTGATTCTGTAAAGCGGCGGCTGAGCGATGTATACGTGGCCGGCGGTGATTAAATCCGGCATGTAGCGGAAGAATAGTGTTAATATCAAAGTTCTGATGTGCGCGCCGTCGACGTCGGCATCGGTCATGATGACAACTTTGTGGTAGCGGAGTCTGTTCAGTTCCATGTCGTCGCCGAGACCCGCGCCGAGCGCGGTGATGAGTGATATGATTTCGGCGTTTTTTAATGAGCGGTCCATTCTTGTTTTTTCGACGTTGAGGATTTTTCCCCGAAACGGCAAAATGGCTTGAAACGCTCTGTTCCGGCCCTGTTTGGCCGAGCCGCCTGCCGAGTTGCCTTCTACGAGATAAAGTTCGCAAAGAGACGGGTCGCGCTCGGAGCAGTCCGCGAGTTTTCCGGGGAGCGTGCTGACTTCAAGGGCGCCTTTTCTGCGCGTCAGTTCTCGGGCTCTTTTTGCGGCGTCTCTGGCTTTTCGGGCGAGCAGCGCTTTGTCTAAAATAGCGACCGCGACTTTCGGATTTTCTTCAAAGTATTCGGCGAGGCCGTCGGTGACGAGCGAATCGACAATTCCTTTGATTTCACTGTTGCCGAGTTTTGTTTTTGTTTGGCCTTCGAATTGCGGTTCTAAAAGTTTGACGCTGATAATTGCTGTCAACCCTTCGCGGATGTCATCGCCGCTGAGAACGGCGCCGTCTTTGCTGTCTTTGTCAAGGCCGTTCTTTTTGATGTAGTCGTTCGCAACGCGGGTAAGGGCGGATTTGAATCCGGCCATGTGGGTTCCGCCTTCTGTTGTGTTGATGTTGTTGGCGAATGAGTGGACGTTTGAGTTGTAGCTTTCCGTGTACTGCATGGAAATTTCAATGTCGGTGTCGTCTCTTTGGCGTTCAAAATAAATGGGATTGTCGTGAAGGGCAGTTTTGCCGCCGTTTAAGTATCTGACAAACTCGACGATGCCGCCTTCATAACAGAAGTCGTGATATTTTTCTTTGACGCTGATGGAACGCCCGGATTTCTTTTTACTGCCGGTGTTTTCGTCATCCATGTCTTCAAAATCAATGTCAGACGTGACATCGGAATCGTCTTCTGCAATGTCTCCGTATTCGTCGTCTTGCGATTCTTTGGTTCGTAAATCTTCGGTGATGATTCGAATGCCTTTGTTGAGGAAAGCGAGTTCTTTCAAGCGGCTGAGCAGAATGTCGTATTTGAAATCAACGGTTTCAAAAATCTCTTTGTCGGGCATGAATTGAATGATTGTTCCCGTTTTGCTGTCTTCGCATTCGCCGATGATTTCAACATCAGAGGTCGGAACGCCGCGCGCGAAGGTTTGGCGGCAGACTTTCCCGTCTCTTTTGACTTCCGCGCTCATCCATTCGGAAAGCGCGTTGACGACGGAAACGCCGACGCCGTGTAAACCGCCGGAGACTCTGTATGAGCTTTTGTCAAACTTTCCGCCTGCGTGAAGCATGGTCAACGCGATTTCCAAAGCCGGTCTTTGATATTTCGGATGGATGTCGACAGGAATGCCGCGGCCGTCGTCAATAACGGTAATGCTGCCGTCTTCATTAATCGTCATGCGGATATTTTTAGCATATCCGGCAAGCGCTTCATCGATACTGTTGTCGATGACTTCATAAACAAGGTGGTGAAGACCGCGCGAATCCGTGCTGCCGATGTACATACTCGGTCTTTTGCGAACGGCTTCCAAGCCTTCCAAAACCTGAATATTTTCACCGTCGTATTTTTTTTGTTCGTCCATAGTGATTCCTTTTGTTGTGTGTGTGTGTTTGTGAAATAAAATTGATGAAATGATTGAATTATGTTAATTTTAGATTGTAAAATTTGAATTCAGTTTGTTTAATATTGTATAATTTTGAATCGTGTTCATTTTCCGTTTGTTTCCGGTTATCCCCTGCCATCGATTCCTTCTATCGCATATGATTCAATTAAAATTTTATGAAGCAGGCTAAACACATTCAATTTTCTTTTCTTTTCATATTCTGAAATCTGTTTCTTCTTATGCCGTTTTCAGACGTAGGTCTTGTTCAAAAAACGATGGGAATTCTTAAGAAAAAGAATCCAAAAACAAATTCTTTGACAATATTTAAGAATTCATTAAAAATTCGGCATCGATAAACATTTTATTTGGTTTAGAAATCTCATCTGTGTTTTACATTTTTTAATGAGGAGAAAAGGAGTTTTATCTATTTAAACATTCTGTTTCAAATGTTTTTTCGCATATCGTTTTTTAAGAACAAAAAGAATTATTATTTATCGTTGTTAATAATAATTTTCGAGAGAGAATCTTTTTCCTTTGAAAAAAGCCTCTTCATCTTGTTTTAATTTTACTTGTTTTTTTGCTTGTTTTTTGCTTGTTTTTTTCATTTGTTTTTGGTGGTTGATTCCATCTTAATTCCCTTGGGACCGTAGATTGCGAGCAGCCTACGGCTGCCGCAATCTCGGTCTTCGTTTATATTTGAGAATGAATTAACGAATGAATTAACGAATGAATTAACGAATGAATTAACGAATGAATTAACGAATGAATAAACGAATGAATTAACGAATGAATAAACGAATGAATGAACGAATGAATGAACGAATGAATGAACGAATAAATGAATGAATTTCAATTTTTAAGGGTCATTGTTTTTTTCCTTTCATTTTTTTCCTTTCATTTTTTCCTTTCATTTGAAAGTCACCGGCGCGAAACCTTCGTCATCATTCCAAACGCGGTTTGCTTCAAATCCTGTTAATTCGAAGACAAAGGCTTCGATGACCATGAAGACCTTGTTCTCTTTTCTGACGCATCCGATGCGGCCGTCTCCGGCTCTTCCGAGGCCGGCGTGGAGGTGAACGACAGGATCGCCGTTTTCTCGGAATAAATCGCCGATTCCGGCGATTTCGTGGGCGTTGTCAAAGCTCAGCCACATTTTGTCAGGGGGGCGTTCATTTTTCTTCGGGGCGACGACCATGTGGCCGGATTCGACGGCGCCGAGAAGAATGAAAGTTGCGGCTTGAATGTTTTCTTTTGACGCGAGGGTTTTCAGTGATTCTAATAAATCTTCGCCGTGGTCTATTCTGACGGTAAAGACACGGGCGATTTGTCCGACTCTGTAATCCATGGAGAAGAGTTTGTTTTTTTGTTTAAAAAAGTATTGTCTTTCTTTGTCTTGCTTTTTTCAAAAAAACGGCGGGTTGATATTTTTCGTTAATATTTCGGTTTGTTATTTTCGTTATATTTTTGTCGGAATCTCCATTTTCGTATTTGTGCGCTGCTTCGCATCGCCCAAATCCGAAAATGGAGGTGGTTAATCATTTTTTCGATGAGTTGAAAACTGAAACATCTGGCTTTTACGATTTAAATCAAACCCGAACGCCTTTTTGATTGAAACCTGAAAAATGAGTTTTTTAAAAACGGCGTTCGTTTTTTCCTTTATACTTTAAGAAAACGGATGTTTCATTTTGGAAAAAAATGTTCTGAAAAGAGAATTTGAGAAATAAGAGATAAACCGAAACATCAGGTTTCGTCGATTAAAATCAAACCCGAACGCCCTTTTGATTGAAACCTGAAAAATGAGTTTTTTAAAAACGGCGTTCGTTTTTTCCTTTATACTTTAAGAAAAGGGATGTTTCATTTTGAAACAAAAATGTAAAAAAGAGAATTAGGGAAATAAGAGAAAAAAGGAAAAGAGAAGACGGGGTGCCGCAGGCACCCCTATAAGCGAACGGTCCTGCTGCTGCAGCCCCTGAAATTTTGCGACCGAGCGTAGCGAGGCCGCAAAATTTATTTTCTTCTATCAGACGACACTCGCCTTTACAATTTTAACTTCCGTCACAGGCTTGTCGCCTTTGCCGGTTTTGACGTTGCCGATTTTGTCGACGATGTCCATGCCTTGGACGATTGTGCCGAAGACGGGGTGCTTGGAAGAGCCGGGGGGCTTGTCCCAGTCAAGGTAGGTGTTGTCGACGAGGTTGATGAAGAACTGGCTGCCGCCGGAGTTCGGGCCGGCGTTGGCCATGGAAATTGTGCCGCGGAGGTTGGTTGAGCCTTTTACGAATTCGTCGGGGATGGAATAGCCGGGGCCGCCCATGCCGGTTCCGGTCGGGTCGCCGCCCTGGACCATGAAGTTAGGGATCACGCGGTGGAAGATGACGCCGTTGTAAAAGCCTTTTTCAACGAGCTGTTTGAAGTTTCCGGCAGTGACCGGCATGTTGTCATGCAATTTGATAGTGATGTTACCCAAGGTGGTTTCAAGTAAAACGTCAGTCATATTTTATTCTCCGTATAATTCAAAAATAATTCTACAATTCAAATTATTAAAAAAATAAAGCGCGGAGAGGGAGATTTGAACTCCCGAGGTGCGGGGCACCACCGGTTTTCAAGACCGGCGCCGTGGGCCGCTTGGCTATCTCCGCAAATGATACAGAATTGTAACACATAAACACGATTCGTGTATATAACGATTTTTCAAAAATAAGAATATGAAAAATATGAGCTATGAAAAATATGAAAATAAGGGTGAGCAGAAGATTCTGCGCTCACTCTGCTTTTTCTTCTTTCACTTCTTTCTTGACGGTTTCGATGTAGCGGATTTCTTTCAAATCGGTGTTTTTGAGCACCTCATCGGCAAGTTTTCCTTTCATGAAGAGCCATCTCTGGTTGAATGTGATGCCTGTCGGGATCTCAATGCCGGCAACGCCGCCGTCAATCGTGACTTCGGGGTCTTTGATGCCGGTGTAAAGCGCGAAAAGGCCTTTGATTTTGTCTTCGGAGGTTTCCAAGACGGCTTCAATTTTGAAGTCGTAGACGACGGTTTTTCCGGCGAGCACGCTGTTGAAGTCGATTGTCGCGCGGCGGCCGATGACTTTTGTCACAACGCCCTGGCGGCCGTCTTGTTCGATGACCATGCCGATTTGAGCGCGGCCGTCTTTGAATTTTGAAGTCGAGACTGACTGGATCAAGTCTTCGCGGGGCATGCCAAAGGCGTTCTCGGGGGCGACGGTTACTTGGCCTTCGTAGCCGGCATCTTTGCCAACCAATTCGTTGTCAAGACCTACAATCGTGTGACCGTAGCCGACGATGACGACATCGCCGCCGTAAAGACCCTGTGTCGTGTGCACGTTTTCTGCTTTCGCAACTTCTTCATCGGTGGTGTCAAAGACTTTTCCGTCTTCCATTCTGCCGGTGTAGTTGAGTTTAATAAAATCTCCTTTCTTCAATGCCATTTCTTTCACCTGTGTGACGAATCGGGGCCGTTTTCACTTTAATGAACAGCGGCCGTTTCTCGGCTTTCATGCGAGCAACGATTCATGAATGATTAATATGAATAACGAATAATATGAATAACGAATAAATCAAGATGCTAAGGCATCGTGATAAGGCGTTATACTCTTATATAACGTTTGAATGAACCGTAAATCTGATTATTCCTTTAATAACCTTTTCCTGAAACCGTCTTTAAAAAAAGCGAATGCTGATGATTCCAACGGTTTCTGATTATGGTTTTGATTACGGTTTTGATTACGGTTTTGATTACAGTTTTGATTACAGTTTTGATTACAGTTTTGATTATGATTTATTATAATCCATGCCTTAAAAAAAGCGAATGCCGGATGAAATATCCGGCATCTGTGTTTTCAAATTATTTTGAAAAATACTTCAAAACTGCTGTACTTCAAAACTGCAATACTGCTATTCCGCTCTTTACTTTTTCTTTAACTGTTGGTACATTCTGGCTTGGAAGCCGTGGTATTTGCAGTAGCCTTCCGCATCTTTTTGGTTGATGGTTTGGCTGTCAAAGGACACCAAATCTTCGGAATAAAGCGCAAACGGAGATTCGCGGGCAACAATGGTTAAACTGCCTTTGTAAAGTTTCATTTTGACGGTTCCGGCGACGCGTTCCTGCGTTTTGTCGATGAAAGCGTTTAAGGCGGCGTATAGCGGTTCGTCCACTAAGCCCTGATAGGCGAGTTCTGACCACTGCGCGTCCACGCCGGCTTTGAATTTGAGCTCGGCGCGGGTCAGCACCAGCTGTTCCAAATCTTTGTGAGCTTTGAGCAATATGGTTGCCGCCGGGTGTTCGTAGTTTTCGCGGGCTTTGAGGCCAAGCACGCGGTCCTCTACGAGATCTGTTCTGCCGACGCCGTTTTCGCCGCCGACTTTGTTGAGTTTTTGAATCAGGTCAAACCCGTTCATTCTTTTACCGTCTAAAGACACCGGGACGCCGTTTTCAAATCCGACGTCAATGATTGTCGGTACATCGGGCGCTTTTTCGGGAGACGTTGTCCATTCGTAGATCTCTTCCGGCGGGATAAAGCTCGGGTCTTCCAGCCGGCCGCCTTCGATACTGCGGCTCCAGAGATTTTCGTCAACGCTCCACGGCTTGTCTTTCGTTGCCGCCACCGGAATGTTGTGGCTCTTGGCGTATTCGATTTCCCATTCGCGGGTCAGGTTGCGTTCGCGCATCGGCGCAATCACTTCAAGGCCCGTGCCGCGGAAAATCGTTTCAAAGCGAAGCTGGTCGTTGCCTTTGCCGGTACAGCCGTGCGCAAACGCGTCGGCGCCTTCTTTTTCAGCGACTTCGACAACCTTTTTGGCAATAAGCGGGCGCGCGATAGAGGTTCCCATCACATAGCCTTCGTAGTCGCCGTTGGCTTTAATCAGCCGGAAAATGTAGTCATTGACAAATTCGTCTTTGGCGTCCACCGTAAAGTGCTTGTCGCTGATCTTTTTTGCCTTTTCTTCGGCGTTAATAACTTCATGCTCCGGCTGGCCGACATCAACGGAAACAGTGATGACGACATCAAAACCGTAATCCTCTTTCAGCATCGGAATGCAGACGGATGTGTCAAGTCCGCCGGAATAGGAAAGAACTGCTTTCTTAACCATTTTTCACTCACTCTTTTTAATTGAAACAAATAATTGAAGCAACAAATATATTCATGCTTATTCGTACAGTTTTGCCATCGTCTCGCCGGCAATATCCATCGCGGCTCCCGGGGAGTCAACGACGCCCATGTCGCAGAGAACCTGTTCCAGTTCCGCCAAGGTCGTCATGATGTTTGTCGGTGTTGTCGCGCCCATGGAACCGATTCTGAAAATTTTGCCTTTCAGTTCGTCTTGGCCGCCGGTGATGATTATGCCTCTTTTGTTCATGGCTTTCTTGATGTCTTCGCCGTTGATGCCGGCAGGCGCTTTCATTGCCGAGACCGTGTTGGAATAGGCGCTGACTTCGTTCAGCTGCGGGAACATTTCAACGCCGAGCGCGGTCACTGCGTCGCGGACAGCTTTTGTCATCAAATAGTGTCTTTCGATTCTCTTTTCCAAACCTTCTTCGTTCATGATCCGAAGGGCTTCTTGAAGCGCGTAAAAAAGAGAAACGGCAGGCGTGTAAGGCGTTTCTTTCAGGTCTTTGGAAGCGCTTTTGTTGTAGGCGACCAAGTCTAAATAGTACGGGCGCGTTGTCACGTTTTCCATTTCCGCGAGCGCGCGTTCGTTGGCAGAAACGATTGCAATTCCGGGCGGCGCGGCAATACATTTCTGTGAACCCGTAACGGCAATGTCAACGCCCCATTCATCGGTTCGAATGTCGTCGCCGCCGAGGGAGGAGACAACGTCTAAAACAAAGAAAGCGCCGTATTTTTTTGCCAGAGCGCCGATTTCGGGCGCGGGGTTTTTAATAGCGGTGGCTGACTCGTTGTGCACCATCGCAATCGTTTTGATATCGCCGGCGGCGAGTTTTTCTTCAACGGCCGCCAAATCCACGGATTTTCCCCATTCAAATTCGAGCGGAACGACGGTTCCGTATTTGCCGGCTAATTTCTTAAAGCGCTGGCCGAATTTTCCGTTGTCGATTGCCAGAATCTTGTCGCTTTTATTGTTCAGGCAGCCGATTGCGGCTTCCATGCCGGCCGTTCCCGAGCCTGAAATAATGGAGATGTTGTCGGCTTTTGTTTTAAAGAAGTCGGCCGAAATCTTTTGGCATTCATCGTAAATTGCGGAAAACTCTTTGCTTCGGTGATTGATCATCGGTTTGGCCATCGCCATCAAAACGCGGTGCGGTACTTCAACCGGCCCCGGCATCATCATTAACTTGTCTTCTGTTCTAATCATAATGTCACCTGATATTGATCTGTAAACGGGTAAATAATGGGTTTAATATGAACTGTAAATAATTGTAAATATGTTTGTGAATCAACGATATTCAACGAATAATTACCTTAGAATTAGCTTAAAATAATAAATCTATTCCTTTGAATTTTTCAAAAATAACAATTTGACGGTTTTTCCGTCATCACAAAAAAGATTGAAAATGATTAAAAATGATTGAAAATGATTGAAAAAGATTGAAAAAGATTGAAAACCGGCGGACCAATTCTCAGCCATTGACGATTTTCATAATGTCGCTTTTGGTGATGACGCCTGTCACAATGCCTTTTTCCACGACAAGAACAGCCGGACTTCGTTCAAGAATATGCGAGATTGTTAATACGGAAGTTGTTTGGGGCACTGTCGGGAACGATTCTTCCATCAGATTGGATACTTTCATTCCTGCCAATGATTTTTTAACGGCGATGGTTTTGACAATCGCCCCTTCCGACAAACTGCCGACAGGAACGCCGTTTTCGATGACCGGAAGTTGAGAGATGCCGTTTGAATTCATAATCATAATGGCTTCCTCCAGCAGCTGTGCCGGCTCGACGTGAATGACGGGCGAGCTGATGATATCTTTGGCAACGATCTGCTGCTCTTTTTTGACCTCATCAAAGGCCGTCAATATTTTCCCGACGGTGGACAAACGGGGATCAACATCGTTTGTTTCAATACGCGCAATCAGCGGCTGGCTGACGCCTGCCCGTTTCGCCAAATCGACTTGGGTCAAACCGAGTTCTATCCGTCTCTTTTTTAAATCTTCAGCCGTTGGGATTTGCATATTGATTATTACTGCAAGTAATAGTATTTAATCGTTCAGATTCGAGGGGAATCGTTCCAATCGTTTTTTCGGGTTTGTGATGTCTGTTTGAAGTTTGTTTGACGTTTTTTTGAAGCTTGTTTGAAGCATGTTTGAAGCATGTTTGAAGTTTGTTTCGAAGCATGTTTGAAATTTGTTCAAAGAATGTTTGAAGCATGTAAAACATCTAAAATCAGTTTCTCAGTTTTTACTGTTTTTGTCAAAGCCCGAAAACCAATACCAATACTGATACCTAACTGATACCAATACCGATACAAATACGGCATTTAAAAAAAACGTGGTGAAAGACAGTCTCGGTGAGACTGCCTTTCTATTGGGTATGGGTTTGTTTTTGTGGTCAATTCATGTATGGTTGAACTAACCGCCGTTTTTTTGATTTTGGCATCCAAGCCAAAATCAGCGTGATTATGTAGTGCTTCGTGTATATAATCATATAGGAAATATTCCTAAGATCTAACTACCCGCGTTCTCTTCTCGCTATAAGCGAGAGACAGGTCATCGAATCATACAAAACAGTTCTTCCGTAATCAAAAAATAATAAATTGACAACAATAACGTACAAGATTATTATTGAGAACGGAATTCTATAACTGATAAAATTAAAATAGATTTATAATTAATAATTAAAAAGTATTCAAGATTTAAATAACTATGCATTATCAGACATAAAAAGCAAATAAATAATCATCTGAGATGATAATGTATCGGAATTAGAAATGATTAAAAAAAGAGATTAACTGACAAAACGAACAAACTGACAAAACCAACAAACTGACAAAACGAACAAACTGACAAAACGAACAAACTGACAAAACGAACAAAAAAAGACTCATTTTCACTTAATCGCGGCGTCAATGACAATATGATAAACCCCGGGCGAATACTTTTTGACCTTACGCGATTCCAAAACTGACGCTTCCCGCCCGCATTTTTCCGCCGCCGCCTCGATTCTTTCAACAGCGCGTTTGGGAAAATCGTTCTGATGAACGGTTTCATGATAATGCAAAATCCCGCCCTCCTTTTTGACCGCCCTGAGTCCGGCCTCCAAATATTCGTGCGTTGTGCCGACATAACCCATCAAAACGCGGTCGGCAATGTTTTCAGGCGCGAAAATACGGCAATCCCCCAAAATCGGCTCAACAACGGCCTGTACGCCGTTTAAACGGATGTTTTCACACAAATAACCGTAAGAAACGGGATTCAATTCAATCGCGATGATCTTTGATGGTTTTGAATGAACGGCAATCGGGATTGAAAAGTAACCGATGCCGGCAAACATGTCAACAACCGTTTCGCCGGAAAGGGCGGCAGGCGGCCTCTTCTCATTGAGATTGCCTTTGGAAAACATGATTTTTGAAACGTCCAACTTAAACAGGCAGCCGTTTTCTTTGTGAACCGTCTCGGCGGAATCGGAAAAGCAGGCGCGGCGGGCAATCAATTCGCGGTTCGGGATTCTGAGAGGGCCGGAAATGCCGCTGTCATTGAAAACGAGACGGGCGCTGTCATCCATGAGCAAAAGAAGTTGACCGATTTCCGCTTTTTTATGAGAAAGGGCGGCGGGAATGGAAATAATCAAAATGTCGCCGATTTTTTGCTTATTGGACGGCAGCATTTCGATTTCCGCGTTCGTGAAAGAAAGGCCTTCGTTTTCAGCCGCGCCGGAAAGAGCAGGGAGGTATTGTTTTGCGAAATCCCTCAACTTTTGCGGTTTTGCCATTGAAATTCATCCCTCCCATTCCTGAAAAAATTAAAAAATTAAAAAATTAAAAAAAATTAAAAAAAATTCAAAAATAAAAAATGACCTGAAGAGGCGCAAAAATGACGCCGGTAAGCGCCGGTAAGCGCCGCGGTCAAACAATCCGTTTCAATCTCGGATTGGGGCGGTACACCCTGCCGGTCTTCGCCATCGGCTCCATTGAGTCAATATCCGCGCCGACGGAAACGATATCCATTGTCGAGTCGCGGGAATCATAAATGCCGCCGACGCCGAGGCTGTCAAACAGTCTTATTCCGATTTGTTTTTCCGCCGTCGTGAACGCTTTGACCTTGGCGGCGTCGCCAAAACCGCTGGAAAGCATGATTTTGATATGGGCAAAACCGTTTGCATCAAGCGCGCGGCGGATGGCGTATACGCCGGTGACGGTGACACCCGTGCCGAACCAATATTTTTCATCCGCCTCGGGGACGTGAATGCGAACGTGAACGCTTCCGCCAAAGAAATCCGATATGATTTTATCTTTTTCAGCCGCTGTTTTTCCTTCTAAATCTTTAAAAGACAGCGCGCCTTGCCCGACGTTTTCGCCGCACGTGTCGACCCTGACCGCTGCAAGCCCGGGCACGCGCCGTGCCGTCTGAAGCGTATCGTCAATTTCTTTGTTGTTATAATCCACCAGCGCGACGCGAGCGATGTCCTTTGGCATACATTGATCAAACGCGACGGAGGCGCTCACGACGGCATTTTCTCGGCCGTCTTTCCAAGCGTATATGTTTTCAAGAGCGTGCGGAATTGTGCCGCTTCCTTCTTTGCCGGCGTAAGCCGCGCCGTTGTCCGTAGATGCGCCCACGGCGCCGCCATCGATTGCCGCTTTTGAAATGGCGGCATCGTCCTCAAAGTGCCAGTGGCGGGCCCCGAAATAAGTGACGGGGCGATTTTCGGCGGCGTCAACAACGGCTTTCATCCGTTTTTCCGACTTTTCCAAATCCAACTTTTGCCCGTCATTGAAAACGGCAAGAGACGAACTGATGATTCCGAGATAAACGGTTTCCAAACGAACAATATCAAGAATCGGCGCTTCCAAAAGAAGGAGCGTTTCAAGCGGCTGATATGTGTCGCCGTCGGAAAGCGCATAAAGGCGGCCGCCATTTTTCTTTAAATCGGAATTCGCCAAAATGAAATCAACGGCTTCATTTATGCCGGCAACGACGCCGGGGCCTTTTCTGACAAAAATCTGCGCCTTGACGAACGGGTTTAAATTGTCCGCTCGGAGAATGTCATAAGCGCGCAAAAAATACTTGTCCGTGTATTTCTCAAAATCCGGCCTTTGTTCGCACGGTTTTTGTTCGCACGGCTTTTGTTCGCACGTCCGCTGTTCGAACGCCCGCTGTTCGAACGCCCGCTGTTCGAACGCCCGTTCAAACGCCCGTCCACCCGCCCTCTGTTCTTGACTCATAATCCGGCAAACCCTGTTTTTAATGTAAAATATAAATCAGAATAATTTATTCATATGAGAAGAGACGAAAGACATAAATATTTATATCCTTTTCTGATTATTCCTATCAATTTCACATTCGTTTTCCGCGTTTACCCGCTTTTTCCGTTTTTTAATTTTCTGATGGCTGAGCAGCCATAAACGTCCGCTTTTTAATTTATCATTGATATTAATTTAAAATCGGACCTTAAACGGAAAAAGCCGGAAAAACCGGAAAAACAACAAAGATCAAAAGGAAAAAAAATCAAAAGGAATAAAAATGCAAAATAATGAACATCATGAGGAGCACTATCCCGAATATTGCCGAAACAGTCTCATGGATTTTGTAAAAATCAAGGACATCAACATTGAAATCTGCGATGTGACGCTGAGGGACGGCGAACAGACGCCCGGCGTCGCTTTTTCTAAAGAGCAGAAGATGTCGATTGCCCGGCATTTGGATGATATCGGCATTGAAGTCATCGAAGCCGGTTTTCCGGTCGTCTCCGAAGCCGAAAAAGATGTCGTTAAGTCAATCGCGAACATGGGCCTCGACGCGAAGATTTGCTGTCTTTGCCGGTCAACGCAAAAAGATGTCGAAACCGCCGTGGACTGCGAAGTCGATTTTGTCAGTATCTTTTTGGCGATGTCCAATCTCCACTTGAAATACAAGTATCAAAAGGGACTTGACGAAATGCTTGACGCTGCCATGAGCGCGATTGAATACGCGAAAGATCACGGCCTTGGCGTCAGATTTGCCGCCGAAGACGCGACAAGAACGCCTGTCCCCCGTTTAATTCAAGCTTTTAAGATGGCGGAAGAAAGAAATGTCGATTATGTCAGCATCGCCGATACGATCGGCATCTTAAACCCGATCACTGCGACGTACTTGATTGACCAAATTTACAGCGCGATTGACAACAAGAAAACTAAAATTTGTATGCACTGCCACGATGACCTCGGTTTGGCTGTTGCCAACACGCTGGCGGCTGCGGAAGCGGGCGCGTTCCAGCTCCATACAACCGTCAACGGCATCGGCGAGCGCGCCGGCAACGCGTCTTTAGAAGAGGTTTTGATGAACCTGCGCATCCAATACGGCGTTGACCGCTATGATTTGAGCAAATTGGTGAGCCTGTCGCAAGAAGTCAGCGCCGCCTCAAAAATCGATGTCGCCGTCAACAAAGCCGTTGTCGGTCAAAACGCTTTCTCGCACGAATCCGGCATACACGTCGCCGCCATTCTCCAAAATCCGAGAACGTATGAACTCTTCCTCCCCGAAATGGTCGGCGGCAAAAGAAATCTGATTGTCGGCAAACACACGGGAACAAAAGCGCTTGCCGGTATTATTAAAGACATCGGCTACGAGTTGGACCATGATGATTTCTGCGCCCTATTTGACAAAGTCAAGGTCATCACCGAGACCGAACAAAGAAGCGTTGAGAGAACTGAACTGGAAAGACTTGTTTTGACGGTCATTGAGAAAGGAAATTGAACGGCGTTCGTTTAATTGAAAGTAATAATTGAAAATAATGACAGATATCAAACATTATTTAAATTTCAAAACCCTATCCGATAATACTTTTTAAAAGTGATACTTTAAAATAATGAAATCAGAAATGATACGGGGGATTACAGATGAACAATTGCGCGCACGCGTCTCAAGATTCGTTGGTTGAAGCGGTCAAAGAGTATATGCTCAAAGTTCCGGGCGTTGAAGACGTTTTCATTTTAACCGACACTGATAAAGATATCGTTGAACAGCTTGAAGAAGCAGCGAAAGGGAATGTCTTAATGGGTATGGGCGAAGGCGATAACCAAGGCATTGCCGAAGTTTTCAAAAGAGAGCACATTCTTTGTTTCACGACCAACAAAGAATATGTTTGGCCTGAGCCGCCAAACGTTATCATGATGCAGGGCAATGAAGTGATCGGCTTTGATTTTGATGAGCGCGATGTCGCAAAATACCAAAACAATCCCGAATACGTCGTCATGGGAAATTTCGTCATTTGCAAAGCCAAGGGCGGCGGAAAAGCCGGTAAACCGATTGTCGTTTTGCCGCCAAAACCCTGCGATTTGGGAAATATTGCAGCAAAAGACGCGGTTTTGGGTTCGCCCTCCACGCCGAGCGACGAATACATCCGCAAAACTTACGATTACGAAATTTCGGTTGAAAAAGGAACATTTTTCCTCGGCTTCAATGACGCATAAATTAATGATGCATAAATTGCCGATAAATTGAAAAAAATCAGAAGCCTTTGAAAGTTACAAAAATCCGAAAAACGAAGAGAAGGAAAACGGATGCTTGGGAAGTATCTGTTTTTCTTAACGGATGAAAGGGGCCTGTTTTATTTCACGACATTTGTCACGTCAATCAATGACAAACTCGGCGGATATATAGAAGTTGTAATTATCGCCGGGCGCCAAATACCCAATATCTTTACTGATACGATAATTTCCGGCGTCTAAGCTCCCATAGACCCGTTCCCAGTTTATTTCCTTTTCAGCTGTGCTGTTTTTATTTAACATACGCGCTATATCAGAATATGAAAAACTTCCTGAGACAAACGGAAGCGGATACCAGCTACCGTTAATCTCTTTTTCCACATAATAACCGTATTCACCAAAAATGTAATCCTTCTGTGATTTATTGATTATTATTATTGTCAGTCCCTTATCCGAAACAGTATCTTTTTTTATTTCCAAAGTCACTTTTTCCGAATCGTTTAAGACACCGTTATCAAACCTATCGCTGCTGCCTATGATTGCTATACACAGCACACCGCCTATGATGACGAGAAACAATGCAAATGAAATGACCGCCGTCTTCGTGTTCATGCTCATGTTCATTCATATCTGCCTTCTTTTATAATATGTACTTTTATGACATAGGTTTTCATGGCATATAAAATCAGAACGCGATCAATAAAAAGAGGGGCAGGCTACTCTGCCGGCATTTAAACGTTTATCGGTATAACCAAAAATAACAAAATAACAAAAAAACAAAAAGACAAAAAAAATACCAAAACCGGCGAGCCTGCTTAGCACAGCCCGCGGTTTCAGACGTAATCAAAAAAAGGGTTGGAGTTTAGTTTGTTTTCAACTTACTCCAGCTTGTCCACTTTTTTGGAGTGTTCGACGAAGTATTTGAAACAATCGTTGCCCCAATTCAAAGAGCGGTTGTCGGTCGCAATCAGGTATTTCTGAGCGTCGTAAAGGCCGTTCTTGTAGAATAAGGAGAAGTAGAGGAACCCTTCGGTTGTGATGATGAAAAGGTTGACGTTGTCGATTAAGTAGAGGTCGTTGCCTTTCATTTCAATGAATGACTGAAGCGTTTCCTTGTAATCCAATCTGAATTTGTCGTAAACGTCCATTGTCATGATGATTTTGGACGGGGTCTTGTTGGAAACGAGCCTTTGGAATATTTCAAGAGTGGACGGCATAAAAACTGAAATGACGCCCGAGATTTTTTCGGCGGAATCCAGTTTTTCAACGATGGTTTTGTTTTGTTCAAAAACGTTTTTGGACGGGGATTGGAACAAAATACTGTTTTCAAGCTCATTGAATCGCTCAAGAAGATGATGCGGAATGGCGTTGGTGTCGTGGTCGGTCCAAAAGTCGCTGGTTTCTTCAAAAACGTTTAAAATTTCCACAAGCGGCGTGTAATATTTCAAAATAACCTTACCGGTCGGGGTTAAATAATATTCATTGTTCGTTTTTTGAATCAAATCCGCTTCTAAAAGTTCCTTGATGCGCGGATAAATTTCAGGCGTTTTGACATTGAAAAACTCCTTGATTTCAAAAAGGGTACGCGGCTTTTCGCCGATTAAAAAAAGAAGATCTTTTCTTTTTTCAGAGTAGGTAATTAAACTTAAGAGACCTTTACCTTTCATAATAAACCACCCGATGTATAAAACGAATTATACGAATTGAATAAATTAAAAGAATTGAATGTATCAAACGAATATTTTAATAAATCAATCAATCAGTTTATTATGTGATGAGACCAAAAAAATTGATTCATAAACATATTCATTATACGATAAGTGTAAAATAATTATCTAATCATATAAAGTTTTCGTGAGAAATAAACATTCAATCGGCATAAGTCAAAGCGGGTGTCTAAATTTATGAATTGTCGCGAATTGTGCAAACGAAAAACGAAATCAAAACAAACTAAACGAATCAAAACAAACTAAACGAATCAAAACAAACTAAACGAATCAAAATAAACAAAACGAATCAAAATAAACAAAACAAGCTAAAAAAGGTATAAGGAGGGTCAAAGTAAGTTTTTGACTGTCTTGACCCCCTTTTTGACCATTATTTGAGTCCCATAATTTTGTAAATCGCTTCAACATCGACGTTGGCTTCAAAGACCTGTGCCAGCTCTTCAAATCCGTCGTCCATTGTGAATTCTTCCTCTTCGGCATACGGGATCCCTTTCTTTTCGGCGAGATGTTTCATCAAAGCCACACGGAAGGGTTTGTTGTCGAAAAGGCCGTGTATCGACGTTCCGATAACCGTGCCGTCTTTGCTGCAGGCGCCGTCAGCGCCGAAAACCGGAGAAACGGTTGTTGTGCTGCCGCTGTGCGCCGTAAAACCGTTCAGTGTAATGCCGTCAACAGCGGCAAGCATCGGGCCGCACGCTTTTACTTTTAAAGAGACGCGTTGCGGTTTTTCGCTGTAGCCTTCTTCTTTTGTGTATACGGTTTCGCAGTCAAGCAAACCGAGGCCGTCAACAGACTTGCCGTCAGGGCCCGTTAATTTCTTGCCGAGCATCTGGTAGCCTTCGCCGACGGCGATGATTTGTATTTTACCGGCGGCGGCTTTTATTTGTTCAGCGATGCCGCTTTCTTTCAATGCCGCCAAATCCGACAGCGGTGTGCCTGAGCCGGGCAGGATGATTAAGTCGGGATTGCCGAGACTGCCGAGACTGCCGATATTGCCGAGACCGCCGTTATTGCCGAGACTGCCGTTATTGCCTATATTGTCGATGTCGCCGAGAATGTCGACATACCTGACAAGCGCTTCATTTTCCAATATTTCAAAATCGTTGAAATGAGAAATCTTCGGGAATTGAATCACAGCGATTTCAAGGCCGGTGCTGCGCTTTTTCTTTTCAGCGGGAACAGAGCCCGACCCGCATTTTTCTTTAAAAGACATGGAATCCTCAGCCGGGATTCTCAAGCGGAAATATGGCATGATACCGAGAATGGGGACGCCGGTCAATTCTTCGAGCTGTTTTAACCCGGGTTCTAAAATACGGGAATCGCCGCGGAATTTGTTGATGATGAAACCTTTGATATTCTTTTTAACGTCATCGGGAAGCAGCATATACGTTCCGTAGAGGCTTGCGAAAACGCCGCCGCGTTCGATGTCGCCGACAATGACAATTGGCGCGTCCGTGATGCGGGCCGTTCCGACATTGACGATATCGCGGTCGTAAAGATTGATTTCGGCGGCGCCGCCCGCGCCTTCCATGATGACGACTTCGTATTCGTCATCCAGTTTAGAAAGAGCGCCGTTTAAAATGGCAGCCATCTCTTCAATAGACGCGTAATAGTTGCCGGCGCTTCTGTCGGCGTAATGCTCGCCCATAACGATGACTTGACAAAAGCTGTCGCCTTTCGGCTTTAAAACAACGGGATTCATTTCGGGAATCGGGTCGGCGCCGGCCGCCCACGCCTGAATCACTTGGGCGTAGCTGATTTCTTTGCCGTCGGGATTGACCCAAGAATTCAAACTCATGTTTTGAGCTTTAAACGGAGCGGTCTTGTAGTTTCGCGACATGATTTTACAAATAGCTGTAACGATTGAACTCTTTCCGGCATCGGAAGATGTCCCAAAAACAAGGAGACGGTTCGCTTTCATAATCCACCCATTATATTAAATCAACTCGGCTTTAGAAGAATAAGAATAGCACTATCTTACAAAAACATGATTTATAAATGATTTGGTTCGCCCAAAAACAAATTAAACTTGTTAAAATTATGAAAAATACAACTTGGGGAACAATAAAGATAACGGGCTGTTAAAAAACAGCGGATAATAATACGCCGTAATATGCCTAAACGCTATGATGTGCCGTAAAACAACGTAAACGACGAATTACTTTCACACCGCTCACTTCAGCTATTTATAAATTTGCCGTGTTTTAGGATATGCAACGCGCCAATGCAACGAACCGTGCAATGACAAGCGGCTCATCATATCATCATATTATTTAAATTGAAACAAACCTTTCAAACCTAATTCAAACCTAATTCATACCTATTTAAACCAAATTCAAACCTAATTCATACCTATTTAAACACTTATCATTCTTAACAATCTTAACAATCTTAACAATCATAATTCATCATTATTTAAACTTTAAACTGTCCATCTGTATGTTCATCTGTAGGAGAAATAAAAATGACTGAAATTCTTTTGGAAGACCTCCCCGGCGTCGGGCCGGCAACGGCTGAGAAATTGAGAGAAGCGGGCTTTAACTCGGTTGAAGCGGTCGCCGTCGCGTCCCCCGCGGAACTTGGCGCTACCGCTGAAATCGGAGAGGCCACGGCGGCAAAAATCATTAACGCCGCTCGGCAGGCCGCCGATATCGGCGGTTTTGAAACCGGCGACATGGTCTTTGAAAGACGGCTGAACATCGGTAAAATCAAAACCGGATGCGCCGAATTTGACGAGATGATGGGCGGCGGCATTGAAAGTCAGTCAATCACTGAAATTTACGGCGAATTCGGTTCAGGAAAAACACAGGTGGCTCACCAGCTGGCCGTCAACGTTCAGCTGTCGGGAGAAAATGGCGGCTTAAACGGTTCCGTCATCATTATCGACACCGAAAACACCTTCCGCCCCGACAGAATTAAACAAATGGTTGAAGGAAGAGCCAACGAACTCGGCATCGAACTGGACGCCGATGAAATCTTGAAAAACATTCACGTCGCCCGCGCCTTTAACTCTAATCACCAAATCCTTCTTGTGGATTCCGCGATGGACCTCGCCAACGAATTAAAAGATTCGGACAAACCCGTCCGCCTCATGGTTGTCGACTCTCTCACCGCGCATTTCAGAGCCGAATACATCGGCCGCGGAACATTGGCGGACCGCCAGCAAAAACTGAACAAACACCTTCACGGCCTTCAGCGTTTCGCGAACTTAAACAACGCCGCCGTCTTGGTTACCAATCAAGTGATGGCAAAACCCGACGCTTTCTTCGGCGACCCGACTCGCCCCATCGGCGGCCACATTCTCGGCCACACGGCAACATTCAGGCTTTACATCCGCAAATCCAAGGGCGATAAAAGAATCGTCAAACTGGTTGACTCGCCGAACCTGCCCGAAGGCGAAGCAGTTCTGGCCGTCACAAGAGACGGCATCACGGACGCGTAAACGGGGGCGAGAAGAAATCTGATAACGCTTCTTAAAACACATCAGAACGGGAGCCGCTGCAAGCCGGCTCCCGTCAATCACCTTTCCTGAAAAAAGTATTGCTTTTCTGTTGTTTTTGAAACTTTTTTGACTTTTTGAACGTTTTAGAAACTGTTATGACTTTTTTGACTTTTTTGACTTTTTTGAACGTTTTTGGTTTCATACATACGGTTTATATATTCCGAAACATAATTTATGACCGTTATGTCCCCCGAAGAACTGGCTCTTTATCCATTTTTAACGGAAGCCTCCGAGTATGTCAGCGAGTTGGACTTTTCTCTTGACGCTTTGATGACCGGCCTCGGGTTCAAAGAAGCCAGAAGGCGCGGAAATGAACGCGTAACGGAGGCGTTTACGGGCGAAATAACGAAACCGACGTTCAGAAATGAAGAAGAAGCGATTGCCGAACTTTTGTCTTATCCTTTCGCGCGCATTTTGGTGTCGTGCTTAAACGAACCCGCTTTTACGCGGCGCTACGCTCTTGCCGAAGCGACGGCAGCGCATTCTCTTCTTAAAGAAACGATTGTTAAAACTCCCGAATTCGCGCTTGATTTTGGGAAAGATTTCGGTATTACCGCTTCCAAGTCCGATGAGCATGTCAAAATTTATTTTTCGGATTACATCCGCTATTCTTTGGCGATGAAAGACATTTCCCGAAAACTCATCAACCGTCATCTCGAGAAGGGGTATGTCACCGTTTCGCGCGATGAATTTATCCGCTTGCTTCAGGAAGCCGTTCGCAAAAGAATAGAAAGTTCTTTGCCGATTCCCAATATTCCCGATGGGATGCGCGCGGCGTGCGAATCGCAGGTTGCCGAGCTGAGAACAAGATACGAAGAGCAGCGGCAAAATTTGGGTGACGCCGACCTCGGCGAAGTCGATTTCACAATGTTCCCGCCGTGCATCAATAAAGCGCTTTCCAATGTCAGAGAAGGCGTCAATCTGGCCCATTCCATGCGTTTCTCGATGGTTTCGTTTTTATTAAACACCGGAATGTCCGCCGATGAGGTTGTCAATGTGTTCAATGTCTCCCCCGACTTCAGTGAAGAAAAAACCCGCTATCAGGTCGAGCATATCTCCGCCAACCAATACAAAACCCCTTCCTGCGCGACAATGCAGACATACGGCAACTGTACCGGCAGAGACAATATGTGTTCAAAAATACGTCATCCGCTCGGTTACTACAGCGCCTTGAAATACATCGCCGCCAAGCGAAAAGAAAAGGAAGAGAAATACGGAAAAGATGAAGAAGAGAAAGGCGGAAAAGATGAAGAAGAGAAAGGCGGAAAAGAAGAAGGCAAAACAACAGAATGAAAACAAACAAAAAACATATAACCACCTCCATTTTCAGAGTTGGGCGATGCGAAGCAGCGCACAAATCTGAAAATGGAGATTACTGCAAAAAAATAAAGAGAAATACAAATAGTATTTTTTTTGAAAAAAACAAGATCATAGATTCGTGCTGTCAAGGGTAATTTCAAATATTTCCTAAAAAGTCTCGAAACTAAAAACAAGACAAGGCTTCCTACCATCGTTTAGCCTTGTCTTGTCTATACTTACTATGATAATTCAACGAATCAAGATGTTTCAGTCTTTTCAACCATTCCGCCACAAATGCTTATAATGTGCGTGAATAGTATGCCACGTCTGCAACTCTGCCGTAAAAATTCGATTCAGGCAAAACTGCTATCAATTCAAAGCCCAGTTTTTCAATCAGTTT
>WRCE01000009.1 GCA_009784005.1 Candidatus Methanimicrococcus labiotermitis | reverse complement strand
TTAAGCGGCGTTCCGACGGTTTCAATCTTGCGTTTAATTGATTGTTCAATTGGGTTTAGGATTGTCCACCCTTCACCAAGTTTATAATCGACCATTACCTCGTTTTGTCTAATATAATCGCTCATATTTTCTAAACCATTTTCATTATAGGTTACAGCTTTTAGATTATGGTTGTTTTTTGCTTTTTGAAGCATGATAATATTGGTGTCAACCGTTGCGCTGCTAAACCTCCCCGAACCGAGATCTATTAAATGAATTGGGTTTGTATTCTTGACAAAATAATTTCGTAATGACTCACCATAGCCTGCTCGCATCCATTTATTGCTCGTGATAAATGTTAAAAAACCATTTTCTTTCAGAAGTTTTATCCCGCGTTCGTAGAACAAGCAATATAAATCACCTCTTGCAGAGTAGGTTTCGTAAATTGGAATATCTTTGCCTTTTTTGTCGGGTCGCTCACGATGCATAAATTTCTTTTTTTCTTCTGGCGGCATCTTTTCAAGGTGGACATAAGGCGGATTGGCAATTATCAAATCAAATTTATTTAAACCAAACATCCATTCCGGATCAAACCATTCAGTGGGTACATTCTTGAATGGTTCCCAATCTGATAAAGACTTATATTTGGAAGAAGCGTGCTTATTGTTTTCAAGAATTGTTTGGAACATTTTCTTTTGTATATATCCGAATTCTTCCCTTAACTCTGAGCGTCTCTCACTATCGGCATTGAAATATTCATCACGTACATCTTTCAAATCTTTAATATGTTCACGGTCTTCAAAAAATTTTGTTTGAGGGCCGTTCTCCAATTCAACCAGCGTATTTGCAATTACAAACTTGAAATCAAGATTGGGAAGTGGGTTTACACCGCGATTTGTTTCGGCATCATCAACTTTTTCCTCAATAATCAACGACAAAAAACAACGTAGTCGTGCGATTTCAACCGCTATCGGCTGAATATCTATTCCGAAAATAGAGTTCTGAATTACCATAAGTTTGCGAATATAGTCGAATGCTCCTTCATTGAATTTTTTCTCAAACTCCTTTTTAAGAAAAACATTCATATTCTCTGTTGCTTTATTGAACCACAATTTTGCTTCCGGATCAATTTCCTGTAGAATATAAACAATCTTCTGAAGCATTCCTATTGGAAACGCACCTGAGCCACATGCAGGATCTAAAACCGATAACGTATCCAAAGCATCAATAATTTTTTTCTTTTCTTGCGGTGTCAACTTTGAAAGTTCATCGTCCTCTTTGCCATAGCTAATAACCGCCCTTAATTTATCGTTCTCAATATCTGTCTTTTCTTGTAAATATTCATATAGACTACTGTCTACCATGTAATCTACTATATCTCTCGGCGTGTAAAAACTGCCCGTACTTTTCTTTGCGCTTTCTCCTGTTTGAGGATTGATTTCAGCAAGTAGGTTCTCAAATATACGCCCGAGCATCTCAGGGTCAATAGAGAGTTCAACATCATAGGATGTATTTTCATCAACCGTAAAATTATATTGATTGAGTACATCAAAAAAGTTATCAAACCACTTATCCGGGATATGCACGTCCCCGGAAGATTCACTTTTCATGGATTGTGAGTATTTATAAAAATCATCAGTATGTGGACTAAACAACCCACCATTTAAGTATGGTATCTGATTATACATTTTCTCTTTACTAAATTTGTCCTTACGGCGGTTTTGCTTAGTGTTGAGTATCTCAAAAAATACAGGTTCTAACACGGCATGGTAGTAATTTGCATTCTTTTTAATTACCGTCTGTGAAAAAATCTCGTCCGGCATAAGGGATACGCCCTTAACACTTTTCTTCTCTCTCAAAAACCAACAAAAAACAATTCTACCGATTAAACGAACAGCAAATTCCGCATATTTATTCTGGTCAGTTACGCCACGAAGTTCGAGCTGTTTTGTGTATTCCTTACCATCACGCTCCCCCCCGACAAGTTCGGTGAAGCATAGAGCGATTTCACTATAAAATTGTTTGTTGACAACCTCAACTGAAAACCGACTGACTAGTTCATCAAGAGTGGTGACTTTTCCCTTTTTTATCAAAAAATCATAAGCTGTTCTTGTCTTCGCTCCAAAACCCAAACTGTATGAATAGCGGCGAGGATTTGAAATCACCCTAACGATTTTGTCAAATTCGTCGTCAAATTCGTACTTGCTTGTTAGGAGTGAAAAACGATAATTTTTGGCATCGCTATTACTGAAAGCAACTAATGCGTTATTTATCCGTAATCCGCGAAGGATGCGGAACATTTCCTGAGTTATTGCAACGCGGCGGTTTTGAACCCCCTTCTTCAATATGACCTCGAAAACCTCAACATCGCAAGCTTGTGATGTACCAAGTTGCATTACGCTTTCAAAAATTGTGTTATTAAATTGTACTTCGTGCTTTTCATCTGCAAAATCTGGAAGCAACACGTCTTTTGTTAAATATAAGAAATTGTCGCGGTGATATTCCTTTTTGAGGATTTCCTCAGCATCTTTATTCGTTATCATCACGTAAATCCTCCGTAAACATGATTATCTCAGTTTGGGCATCTATGCTTTCTACCTTTTCTTTTATCTTATTGATATAGTGAGCAGGAATACGTTGCTTCAATTCGTCCATTATATCCTTTATGTTACCTTTCTTCACGGAAAGTCCTGCTAAGTATTTTAATTCTCCATCGCTCAAATCGTCATATGTTTTTATTGCCTCTAACAGGGAGATGAGATAATCTTTTTCGGAGGGGACTAACAACTGCAACTGTTCTAAGTTGTCTATTGCCTTCCCCGTTCTGCTATCTCTTTTTATTTTTGGGTGTGGTCTCACTATTTCATCACGCAAAACAGTGAACTTCTTATCTAATTCGTCGTCAAATTCGTAGCTTTTTTCATCTTGTTCTGCCTTAAACAGACTTAGAACTACTTCGGCGGGTATTATCTCGGCAACAGCTGAATTCGCCTCTGCTATCGCAAACAAGGAGTTATTACCACGCTTTGCAAAGGAAATGGCAACAGCTTTTTTGCTGTTCTTACGAACGATTCTTGCTCTCTCTGGAATTTTCTTTACCTCGTCAATCAAGGTCATGTTGTGCTTTATTGAATTATAAATATTTTTAAATTCGTTATCCCAGCTCTTTTCGCCAGCTTCAGAATCCGCAGCATCGTATTGCTTCTTGAAGTAACTTTGCAGCGCTTCGTCTGGCGTGAGCGTCTTAGTATCGCTTCCGATGATATTGTTAATTAGTAACATTTTTAGCGTAGAAATTCCTTTAATCAATGTGTTTTGCTCACCGATGTCCGTCGGGAAAAAATTGAAAATATATATTTTATCAAACATTTTTTTGTTAATACGATTTATACGCCCGATTCGTTGAACGACACGTGTTGGATTGTAAGGTATGTCGTAATTTATTATTATGCCAGCGCGATTCAAGTTGAACCCCTCGCTCAATGCGTCGGTGGCGACTATAATGTCGTAATCGTCTTTTTGTTCTGCAGGCTTATGTGATGCATCAAAGTTTTCGCGCACAGTATTCCGATTTCCTTTTGTTGCGCCACCTGTATATAGTAAAACTCGATACCCTTCTTGTGCTAATAATGCTTGTACATATTCAGCAGTATCCGCAAAATAAGAAAATACAACGATTTTGCGCGTCATATCTTGTTTTAGCAGATCATCAATTTGCTTCCGCACCTCAATGTATTTCGGATCGAAACCCATTACATCGTCAACGAACCATTCTTTTTTTATTTCAGAAAGCAATTGTATGTCATTGTCAATTGCAGTAATGAAATCCTCTTTGAATAATTCCTTGGAAAAAAGCATGGGATTTTTCTTAATCTTTTCGACATCAAATGGTTCGTCAAAATTGTTAATTTCATTTAAGATTTCATCAATTTCCACCTCATTCGGATCTGGTAAATATCCACGCTTTTGGATAGGCACATATCCTCTTGCTAGCCATTTTTTAATATTCTCATACGATGCAAGAATACTGTTTAAGGTTTTTTTAAACGCTGCTTTAGAACTCTCAAATCGCATAACAAGTAGTCTCTTAATAAACATCGCTAAGTTGCGTTGGAATAATTGAATGTCGGTTTCCTCGAATAATTCTCCGTACTTGTTCATAAACGCCTCCGGGTCTATTAAATATGCCGAAGGGTTGTAGCGGGCACAAACAAATTCATTACTCAACCGTTCTAATGTGGAAACATATAAATTCCGTATTTCGCCCAAATCATACTCTATTAGCTTGGGACCTACGACTTCGGGAAACGTTATATTTTGATGTTTTAAATCCTCGCTGTATTCTTTTATTTCTTTTAGGTCTATACGGCTACGGCGAACAATTACGGGGTCAATAAGCAACCGTAACTCTTGGCTAAGTTTTGACAACTCTTCTTTTATGGTTTCGGTAAGGTTGTGTTTTCCCTCCTTTTCCAATTTGTTATATTTTGCTATCAGTTCGCGAAAACGAACACTTAAATTATTCACTGAGTTTATTGTCGAACGGCTCGGCGTTTGAAATAGCTTTACAAGTGCGAACAAATCCTGCGGGCGATTGTTATATGGTGTGGCCGTCAATAAAACAACTTTATTTTCGGCATTTGAACGTGTTAATTGGTGCAAATACTGATATGTGTCGGTTAACTCATTTCGGTATCGATGCGCCTCATCGATAATGTATAAAATCGGGTTTGGATCAGTGGCATACGTATTGTGCACTTCCTCAATCCTGCCACTACTGTAAACCCTTGCACCTCTCAGCCCAAAATCTTGTTGATATTCATTCCATTGATCCACCAAATGTGGCGGCGCAATTATTACTGTCTTGCTTATATCTAAATTATGTGCAATAGCTGAAGCGATAATCGATTTTCCAAGACCCACAACGTCGGCAATAATCACCCCATTATTTTTATTTATGCAATCAATACCGTATTTTATCGCATCGATTTGATACTTCAAATTTGCAAATTTTCCGCTGGAAATCTCACTTGGGTTTTTCACCTCGTTATTATCAATCAAGGTGTATAGTTCGTATAAGATACGGATGAAAATGCTGTACGGCGTCGGTTGTGCAAATATCCAAAGTTTCTTTTTAAGCTCATCAACAAATTCGTTATTGCCGTCTTTTATACAAATATCAACCGCTTTGCTGTCATTCCACAAGTCTTCAAACTGTTGCATATATTCATCGTACTTTACGTTATCACTGAACCTTTCGTTCATCTCGCCCTGTCCGAGAAGTCCGTTATAAGTAAAATTGGACGAGCCCGTGATAACCACGCCTTTTTGGTCACCGGAGCAGGAGTGCTCCTGCCGATTTGTTAATATATATGCTTTTGCGTGGTTAATGTCACTTGTTAATCTTATTTCAAGTGATCCTTCGTTTAATTTCCCCAAAAACATTTTGAATACTTTTTGGCTTTCCGTTCCGTCGAATTCCTCCGAAAGAGTTGACCCATTAAACAGCCCGATAAAGCTATTAATATACCGTTCCTTTTTTTGCAAATTGTTATATTTTGCATAATTGCGAGTTCCATATGCATCAAGGCTTATCCCCGTATTGTCTTTTACCGCATCGCATAATTCTCTAATTGCGTCGGGTTCGATCGTATTACCCACCAATATTCGGATTTTCTTATCTTTTAACTCATCTGCTAATGCATTGAAACCCGAAAAATAGAAAAATGCCGTCAAAATATCGACGCTTTCAGCTTGTTTCAGTATGTTTTTCAAAGAATCAAGCATTGTTTTATTTTTGTTGTCGATTATAGATGCCATATTACTCCCTTCGGGTCTTGTCGCTGTCAAATTAAATTTTAGGGTTATGATAAATGAAAGCTTATCTTCAATCAAGAAGTGCATAATTTCATGAAGTCATTAGTAATCATGTAGTTTAAGCATTTTCTTGACCTATCGCCATCGCTTCTTTTGCCAACTTAGTAACGTCTGATGATTCGGGATGAATTTAACAGATAGCTCTGTATTTGACCTTATCAGATAAATAATAATCACATTTTTTCACGGCGATTTCATGTATCGAATAATTCAACGCAGGAACCTTTATTTTTTCATAATCGGCTTTGATTTCAGCTTTAAACTTTGAATATTTGTTTTTGAAAAAAGAGGGGTGTTTTTTGGATGCAAGCTCGTTGAAAAATGGCACGGCTCGCGCACAGGCGCGCCCGCGGCGAAACGCCGACGATTTTCTCAGATACCCGCCCTTATCCGACGCCCGTTTTTTTCCTCTTTTCAGATTTCAGAAGTCCTTTGAAATCCGTCTCTACGAATAAGACACTCAAGAGCACGATAACCGCCCCGATAATCTGAATCGGAAGCAGTTGTTCGGCAGCGAACATGTAAGCGAAAGCGGACGCGAAGACCGGCTCAAGCGAAAAAATTAAACCGACGTGGACCGGCGACGTATATTTTTGCGCGACGATCTGCCCGATAAATCCGAAGGCAGAACAGAAGATGCCGACAAAAATGATGGCACGCCACGCTTCTGCCGTTTCGGGCAGGTACGGCGTTTCAAAGAGGAAAGCGCAGATGACGCTGTATAAACAAGTGAATCCGATTTGGACGATTCCGAGCGTGAGCGCGTCGATTTCTTTGACATCCGTGAAACGTTTGGCAATCAGAATGTGACAGGCGTACGCGGCGGCCGCCATGATGCACAGGATATCTCCGATGCCGGCACCGGTCTCGCTTTTTGATATCAAAAGAATGATACCGATCGTGGCCGTTATACTTCCGATGATGATTTTTTTCTCCGGCAGTTTCCGGTAAACAACCGAAAAAAGAATCGGGACAAAAATCACCGTCAGACTGCCGAGGAAACCGGCGTTTGAAATTGTTGTGTATTGCAGGCCGAAATAAACGCCCGTCAGCGTCAAGAATAAGAAAAATCCGAGGATGACGCCGCCGCAAATCGTCTGTTTGTTTATTCTTGTCAGACGTTTGTAAAAAACAAGAGCCGCCACTGTAAATCCGAGACCGAACCGGAGCGCTAAAAACGTGAAGGGCGGAAGTGTCAGCAATCCTTGTTTTGTAAACAGGTATGACAATCCCCAAAAGAAAACGATCAACAACAACAGAAGGTTCGCTTTTTTCTGCAGTGTCAGCGTCATAGTCGATTCAATCCTTTCTACGTTATTATATGTTTTCTTAAAAACCGAAAAACCGATTATGTTTAAACATCCGTTCGTTCGCGTTTGTGTCTTACAGACTATGTTTGAAATTTGGTTTGAAATATGGTTTGAAATATGGTTTGAAATATGGTTTGAAATATGGTTTGAAATATGGTTTAAAATATGATTTAAAATATGATTTAAAATATGGTTTAAAATTTGCATTCCATTCAAACAATTTTGGCACGATACCAAAAAAACAGCTGAATTTTTCAATTGTTCCAACATCTTTATAAGTCAGAAAATCCATTTCCCTGCAATGATTGAAAACAACCGAAGGGAAAAACGATAACGATTTCAAATCCTGAGGCCCCTGTTTTCTCATTACGGTTTGTCGCCGGCGGAACCCGGCGGCGAAACCTCAAGGATTGAAATTTCGATTCAGGAAAAACTGCCGGCAAATATGACCGTTCATGGAATATATTTCCATGACAAGCAGCTGTGACCGATTGTAATCAGCTGAACTTTATTCAAAAAACCGAAACGCCTGATCCGTTTTTCAATACATAAGGGATGTTTATTTCACTTATTATCTGACAGAAGGGTTGCCCATTTTAGTTTTAAAATTTGGTATTATACCAAAAATATGGCAGACCCTTCAAACTTTGTTGCAATTATCGAATTTACGATCAGAAGAGGTCAAAATCGGGGTTTAATTATGGAATCAAAAAAAGCATTATTCGCTGTCGCCGCCGTTGCGGCTGTATTCGTCGTTATGATTTCCGCTGCTGCTTTCTCAGGCTTTTTGAATGGGAATGACAATGGCGACCATAATCATGACGCTCCTGCCAACGCAACCGCGCCTGTAACCGCGGCGGGCAATTCCGGCAATTCCGGCAACCAAAGCAATTCCGGCAATTCCGGCAACCAAAATAATGCCGGCAACCAAAGCAATTCCGGCAGCCCGGGCAATCCGAGCGGCCCGAGCACTCAAGCCGGTTCAGGCGGCCATGTCCATGGCGATGACTGTGACTGCGGTGATGACCATGGAAACACCATTGTTGCCGGCGGCGGCTCCGGCGGTTCAGGCGGCTCAGGCGGTCAAAAACCGGCTCCGACCCCCGAAACAGATGAATTGAAATGGCTTATCGCGCAACTTGAAAACCCGGATGTAACAGCCATTGTGATCAAACTGGATATTTTGCTTCAAGACGGCGCAGAGTACGACTTCACAGGTAAAACCTTTACGTCAGACGGCGGCGTTCTTATCATTCCGTCGGGCGCGGAAGTGACGGTTACCGGCTCAGAGGGCTGGGGAGCGGCGGCTGTATCAAGATACCTTCGAGGCGAGGATTCGACTTCTTGGCTGCACAGACCGGACTCAAGTGCGAATCCTGATGTGACACGACGGTTTTGGGATTCATACAGCGCCAATCCGCATTGGTGTGCGCCTTTCGTGCACGGACTCACGACAATCAGCGTCAAAAATGAAGGACAGCTTCGCGCGGCGCTCGCGTCAACATCGGCAAGCAAAGAAAGAATTGTATTGCGCGACGCTATTGAACTTGTCGACGGCGCAGCATATGATTTCACAGGAATCACTTTCGTTTTTGCAGCCGGCGAATACAGCATATGCAATGCCGGAAGTGTGGTGCACACGTCTGACGGCGGCGTTCTTATCGTTCCGTCGGGCGCGGAAGTGACGGTTACCGGCTCAGAGGGCTGGGGAACGTCAGCTGTATCAAGATACCTTCGAGGCGAGGATTCGACTTCTTGGCTGCACAGACCGGACTCAAATACGAATCCCGATGTGACACGGCGGTTTTGGGATGCATACAGCGGCAATCCGCATTGGTGCGCACCTTTCGTACACGAGTTGACGACCATCAGCGTCAAAAATGAAGGACAACTCCGCGCGGCGCTCGCGTCAACGTCGGCAAGCAAAGATAGAATTGTATTGCTCGGCGATATTGAACTCGTCGAGGGCACAGTATATGATTTCACAGGCATAACTTTCATTTCCGAAGCGGGCGAATACAGCATATGCAATGCCGGAAGCGTTGTACACACGTCAAACGGCGGTGCGCTTATTTTTCCGCCGGCCTGAATGAAGGACAGCTTTCTGCGGCACCTGCAGCACCTGCGTCAATGGCGGTCACGGACATGGACTTTAACCTCAGCAATGCTGAGGCTGCGGTCATGCCCATGCCGCCAAACTGCCGAAGGAACCAATGTTAAAAAATTGACCCTCTTGTGAGAAGAAGCGAATCGTGCTTGAAATTTAGCTTGAAATTTGGCTTGAAATTGCTTGAAATTTATAATGGGTTTTAAAATTTGTGGGATGATACCAAAAAAATCACTGAAATTTTCACAGTTCCAATATCTTTATAAATCCGGAAATCTTTATCCCTTGCAATGATTGAAAACAATCCGGAAAATGGCGAAATCACCGGCCTTGAATTAAGTCCGCGTAAGGTTTCATATCTCAAGTTTCTGCGGGCAAAGGAAGATACGGTTCGGACGACTGACATTTCCTCCGAATTCGATGTCGACCCGTCTACCGTTACCAAATTGGTTGCGGAGCTTGCCGAAGAGGGTTACTTGGACCATATACCGTACCGAGGCGTTAAATTGACAGCCGCGGGACGGGATTACGCCGAATTCTGCCTGAAACGCCATCAAGTTCTCGGACTCATGTTTTCACATTACGGTTTGTCGCCGGCCGAAGCCTGCGATGAAACCTCCCGAATTGAATCATTCGTCTCCAAAAAAACGATCGACCGAATGTGTTCATCGATGGGGCATCCGACAGTTTCATGTTGCGTGAAACCGGGTGAAACGCGTCAGATCAATCACGATTCATGTTTTCATGAAAACCGGACGAATATTATTCGAAAACTCTGATTCCGACCCTGATTCCGATTATCAATAAGATTGCGGCTGTTTTACTCTCTTCGCTCTTTAATTTGAGGAGTAGCTGTCGCATTTTCCGAGTTTGGCGGCATGCCAAAATTTTGAGAGTGATGTCAAAAATTTGAAACAATGTCAAAAATTTGAAACAATGTCAAAAATTTGAGAAAAGATCAAAGTTGACACTGTAACAAAATTCGGCTGACGTTTTAAACAATTTGCATACAATTAACATACAAATCAGATACAATTTGCATACAAATTACAAAGATATCTGACTGCCATACAACACATATCTTAGAAAAACGGCTTAACCCATTATCGAAAAATCTAAAGCGAGGTTTAATTATGAAATCCAGAAAAGCACTGTTTATCACCGCTCTGTCGGTATTATTAGTTCTGATTGCGGCCGTCTCTTTCTCCGGCTGCTTGGGGTCTAACAACAACGATGAATGCTGTGACGACCACGACCACGACCACGGCCACGGCCACGACAACGAATATGACGAGGAAGGCTGTGACGAATGCGACGAACACGACCATGAAGACCATGACTGTGACGAATGCGATGAACATGAACATGACGATGATTGTGACGAATGCGACGACGATGGCAACACCCCTATTTATGTCAGCGACTGCTGTTAAACATAAACAATAATCTGAATTCGCGGGATTCGATTCCGTTCGATTCGCATTCGATTCCGTTCGATTTGCATTCAATTCGCATTCGATCCCGCATTTGAAACACTCGGCCGAAACTTCAAATTTATTTGAACATCGGCCGAATTCATTCAAAAACATCTCAAAAAAACTTAAGAGGTTTGAATTATGAAATCCAAAAAAATACTGTTTATTGCCGCTGCGATGGTATTTTTAGTTCTGATTGCGGCCGTTTCTTTTTCCGGCTGCTTGGGCGGCCAAAACCAAAATCGCGGCCACGTCCACGGTCCCGATTGCAACCACGGGGACCCCAATGCCGCATACGATGCGTTGGACAATGAATCCGTTCATCAAATTTTAAACGGCAGCAAGATTTTGGTTGCCGTCAGCGTCATTCCGCAAGCCGAATTCGTTGAAAAGGTCGGCGGCGACAGAGTGATTGCCATTTCTATGATTCCGCCGGGCGCCGGCCACAATTATGACCCTTCCCCGCGCCAGCTGGAAGATTTATCCAAGGCGAGCCTGTACATCAAACTTGACGCGGGCGAACCGTTTGAAAATAATTACATGAATACCTTTACGCAACTGAATCGAAACATGACGGTTGTCAGCGCGTCTAAAGGCATAACGCTTATCCGGTCCGGCAACGCGACCGACCCTCACATTTGGACATCCCCAAAATGCGCGATGGTCATGGTTGAGAACACATACGAAGGATTGGCCCAAATTGACCCGGCCAACGCGACTTACTACCGCGACAACGCCGACGCCTATCTGGAAGAATTGAGGGAACTGGACAACGATTTAACGGAAATGCTTTCCACCCTTCCCACACGGTATTTCATGGTTTACCACCCCGCATGGGGCTACCTCTCCCGCGACTATAATCTGACGCAGATCGCGATTGAAGTCGACGGCAAAGAACCGTCCCCGAGAGCCATCGTGCAGTACATTGACCTTGCCAAAAAGAATAACATTACCGTTATCTTTGTTCAGGAGCAAGTCAGCGTCTCCGGCGCCCGGGCGGTTGCGGAAGGTATCGGCGGCGACGTTTACGTCATCGACCCGCTGGCAAAAAATTACGTTGAAAATACAAGACACGTCGGCGTTGTTTTATCCGAAAAAATGTCTTAACTGTAAAATGGCTTAACTGTAAAATGTCTTAACCCCGTGTCTTAACCCCATGTCTTAACCCCAAAATGTCTAAACTCCAATCAAGGCGATTAATCATGCAAACCGGAAAATCGAATTGTGACGCCTGTGAAAAATCACCCGTCTTGGACGTCAAGAACCTTTGGGTCCGCTACGGCGCGCATACGGTGTTGGAAGACATCTCTCTTCGGATTGACGGGCCGGGGGAAATTCTCGGGATCATCGGGCCCAACGGCGGCGGAAAAACGACTTTGCTGAAAGCCATCCTCGGTTTGATTCCGGTTTCAAAAGGGGAGATTTCTATTTTCGGATTGCCGCCTGAAAAAGCGCGGCAGTACATCGGTTATGTGCCGCAGTACAGCAAATATGATTATGACTTTCCGATCAGCGCGATGGAGGTTGTGCTGACGGGCCGCCTCAAACGCGCCGGACTTCTGCGCCGCTATTCTAAGGAAGATAAAGAGGCGGCGGCTCGCGCGCTTGAAATCGTCGGCATGTCTGATTACAAAGATAAACAAATCGGCGAAATCTCAGGCGGGCAGCGCCAACGCGTTTTCATTGCCCGCGCTCTCTCAAACAACCCTAAATTCTTACTTATGGACGAGCCCAACACGGGTCTTGACACTTTCATGCAAGACGGGCTGTACCGTATTTTGGCGGAACTCAAAAAGGAAATGGCAATTATCGTCATCAGCCACGATGTCGGGGCCGTTTCGGCTCACATGGACAAAATTGCCTGTATGAACCGCCGCCTCTTTTTCCATGACACCAAACAAATGTCACGCGAAGATTTCGTTACCTCATACGGCTGTTCCGTCGATTTGGTCGCGCACGGCGTACCGCACCGCGTTTTTGACCCGCACGCTTACGCGCACGGCGCGCACGGGAGCGATTGCGGTTGTGTGACAGCGCCAACCGTTTGTGATTTGAAGTCCGCGCCCTCTGAAACCAAGTGTTCGCCGCCGGCGGATTCGACAGACTTGGCGAATTTGGCAGACTCGGCAGACAACACAGAGGAGGCGAAATAATGTCGGAAATGTTTGAGGTCCTTCAATACGTATTTATCCAGCGCGCCATTCTCGCAACGATTTTAACGTCCGTTGCTTGCGGCGTTATCGGCGTTTACGTGGTCACGAAAAGAATCGTTTTCATTGCCGGCGGTATTTCACACGCCTGTTTCGGCGGTATCGGCCTCAGTTTTTTCCTTGGCCTCAATCCGCTTGTCGGCTTGCTGCCATTCAGTATTTTCTCTGCCGCCGCGCTCGGATTTTTAAGCAGGAAAACGAAGGTGTCCGAAGATTCCGCGATTGGTATCCTTTGGTCTCTCGGCGTTGCCGTCGGTGTTATTCTGATTTATCTCACACCGGGATACGCGCCCGATTTGATGACTTATCTTTTCGGTAACATTTTGACCGTTCCCGCTTCTGATATTTGGCTGATGATTGCTATTGACATCATTATTCTCATCGTTGTTGTCCTTTTCTATAAAGAGTTCTTGTCGATGTGTTTTGACGAAGAATATACGCGAGTGGTCGGCGTTTCATCCGATAAAATTTACCTGCTTCTTCTCTGTTTGTTGGCGCTGGCGACGGTTGCCATGATCAAGGTCGTCGGTATCATTTTGATTATCGCCATGCTTTCCATTCCGGCGTCCATCAGCCGCAAGTTCTCGCACAACATGAGGACAATGATGGTTTATTCAAGTATTATCGGCGCCGTTTTGAGCTTGGCGGGACTGGCTTTGTCTTATCGGTTCGACCTGCCTTCGGGAGCGACGATTATTTTGGTGATGAGCGTCGTTTATCTGTTCGTTGTCGGCGTCAGCGAACTTCAGAAAAGGATTCAGAGAAGGAATATCAAAGCCGATTTTGAATAATTGAAAAACAAAAATCTGAAGAATAGATAATCACATTTTTTTATTCATCAGATACTTTTATATCTTTTCTCTCTTTGGTATCAGGGCGTTTGTGAAGGGGTATCTTATTTTTTATCAGTTTTTTATCAATTTTTTATCAGCTTTTTATCAGTTTATCAAATTGGATGCTGTGTGTTATGGAACAAAACAGAATAGAAGAGCCGGATGGAAGAGCGGAGCCGGATGGAATAGCGGAGCCGGACAGAACAGAAGAAACGAATGGAAGGGGAGAGCCGGACAAAACAGAAAAGCCCGAACAACTCCATACTTCGGCGGATGGCACGAAATATGCTTCAAAAGTTGTCGAGCCGAAAATTTCCAAATATTTGCGTTATTTCGTTATCCTCGTTCTTTTCGGCAGTATCGCTTTAATCGGCCTTCAGGTCATTATCGGTTTGGAAGAAGGCGTTACACTTGACAATATTCTCCAGGAGAACGCCTATTTCTTTTTCTTCACAATCACAACTCTCGTTTACATGGCATTCCCGGGAATCATTCAGAAAAAGATGGGGTTTGTCGTTGACTCGCGGCTGATTGTTGTTATCACGCTGTTCATTTTCGCCGGTACTTTCCTCGGTCAGGCTTTTAGTTTTTTTGAACGCTTTTATTGGTGGGACGTCATGCTTCACACCATTTCGGGCATCATTTTAGGCTTGATCGCTTTTGCGCTGACATCCGCGCTGAATGATTCGTCAAAAGCGAATTTGACTTTGAATCCGTTCTATGTGGCTCTTTTCTCGTTCACATTCGCGGTTGCGGCAGGCGCTCTTTGGGAAATTGGCGAATATACGATGGATTGGCTTCTCGGAACGAATATGCAATGCTGGAAAGATGACCCTGCTATGTATTTAACAGGAAACCCCGACTATCAAAGCGCGGAAATCATTGATACAATGCAAGACCTGATGGTAAGTACCATCGGCGCTTTTGTCGTTTCCGTCACCGGTTATTACTACCTGGCCCGCGGCAAGCCTTTTATGGAAACAAAGAAAATCATAAAACCGCCAAAATCCGAGAAAAAGGGCAAAACCAAATAAAACAGCCGGAAAATGAATCCGAGTAATTGAAGACAGGTAAATACAATCCCAAAATACAATCCCAAAATACAATCCCAAATAAATACAATCCCAAAATACAACCGAAGGTTTTTATCCTTCGGTTGACATTTTTATTTTCATATCACTGAAAATTTATGCAAAACCAAACAAGACCGATATCGGTTTGATTCGCTATGGCTTATATTGAACTCACTGTTATTTTTATTCTGATTTTAATCAGCGGCCTCCTTTCTTTATCGAAGACGGCCGTTTTGTTTTCCCGCCGGTCCCGCCTGAAAAGCGCGGCGAAAAACGGAGCAGGCGCTCAAAAAGCGTTAGAGCTTGCCGATGACCCTGCCCGATTTTTATCCGCCGTTCAGATCGGAATGACCGTTATTTGTATTCTTCTCGGCATCTGCGCCGGCATTATCCTCTCCGGTGATTTGTCTTTGTTCCTCGCCGGATTTGAGATTCTTTCACCGTACACGCTTTTGATCACCGCTTTAATTGTCGTCGTCGTCATCGCGTATTTCTTAATTGTTTTCGGCGAATTGATTCCTCAAAAGATTGCATATTCCCGCCCCGAAGGAATCGCGGGCATTATTTCCCGCCCGATGAACTGGTTTTCCAAAATGCTTTCTCCCGCGGCATGGCTCGTGGACGGTTCCGCGAATTTGATCGCCCGAATTTTCGGCATGAAAGAATATGAGCCGGAAACGACTGAAGAAGACGTGAAAGCTATTGTTCAGGAAGGGTTGGAAGGCGGTTCGATTGACGAAACCGAGCAGGATTTGGTGGAGCGCATTTTCAGTTTGGACGACCGTAAAATCAGCTCATTGTTTACGCACAAAAACGATGTTGTCACAATAGACGTTTCCGCGTCGCTGCCTGAGCTTCTTCAACTCATCAAAGAAAATCCGTATTCGGTCTACCCTGTCGTTGATAAAGAAATCGATAACATTCTCGGCGTTCTTCAAATCAAAAACATTGTCAGCGCAATCAACAGTCAGGATTTTAATATGGCCGATGTGATTCAGCCGGCTTACTTCCTGCCTGAGAATATGACGATTCTGTCCGCTTTGGAAAAATTCAGAACCGTTGAAACACATCACGCGCTGATTACCGATGAATTCGGCAGTATTCAGGGCATGGTGACGCTCAGCGACATTTTTGAAGCGCTGGTCGGCGACATGTTCCCGCGCCTCTCTTACGAAGACGCGTATGAAATTGTCAAGCGCAATGATAATTCCTGGCTGGTGGACGGCCAATATCCCTTTTATGACTTTTTGAAATATTACGACCTTCAGGACTATTACAACGAATACCCTTACAACACGCTCAGCGGCTTGATTATGGATAAGCTCGAGAAAATACCGCATGCCGGCGACAAATTCGATTGGCTTCACTTTGAAATTGAAGTTCTTGACATGGACGCGGCGCGTATTGACAAAGTCATGCTGACGGAGAAAAGTCCCTCGGAACCGGCTGAATAAAGCCGCCGGTTTCTCTTCGGCCGTTGCTGTGATACAATGATTTCCGATCCCAAAATGGTTATTCTTCCGTTTTTTGAACTGCCTGTCCGTTATCGGATGCAGTCTGAAGACCGCCGTTTTGAAAATTCGGAACTCGGGGAAGCCCGCCTTCTTTTAGAAAAGGCCGTCGCGGCGTATAATGAAAAACAAACGGAAGATTTTGTGACGTTTATGACGGAGAATCCCGCATCGGACTGGGCTCAAACGGACTTGTATATCGAACTTGACCGCTATTACCGCCAATACATTCCTTTTATGAATGAAAGGGGGAATCGCTGCGTTTGGATGAATCTTTTTTGCCGCCCGATTGGAGACTGGAAAGCGCACCGCGTTCAAGCCGAAGGCGGCGGGGTTTGTTTTTTCTCTATCGGCTTGAATTTGGATACCGGAAAACGGTTTGATTTTATTGTCAATGATAAAAAATGACAAAAAGTGAAATACCTCGCGGCAATGAATAAAACCTGCGCGAACGGGTATTTTTCGGAAAACCGCTCAAAAATTATTTATCTTAATTTTGATTAGAGGTAGATAATGAATGCTCATTTCTGTAAACCGTAAAAAAATGAGAGATGCAAATTGATTTTAATTAATTTCTTTGCAGGCGGTGAAATGCGGCATTCATTTGTATGATTATAAATATGAATTAAAATCAGCTTTATATGACATGATTGAAATGTCACATGATATGACAGGAGGAAAAAATTATGCCAGCAGTAATTGACAGAGATGAATGTACCGGTTGCGGACTTTGTGTTGACGATTGTCCCTCGGAAGCAATAACCCTTGACGCGGACGGTATTGCCGTCGTGGACGCGGACGAATGTACCGAATGCGGCGCCTGCGCCGATGTTTGCCCCGCCGTTGCCATTACCTTAAAATAACTCGAAATTGACTGCAGGCGTTCGCCTGTAGCTTTTCTATTTTGTTGTTTGTTGTAAAACGGCAGCCCGTTTACATGATTATAAAATATTGTTAACGGCTCTTTGGCTTCAATCGTATGTTTAAGTGAAACTTATGTTTGATGAAGCATCTTTTCTTTGAAGCCGAAAAAGAGACGTCTGTTTTTGATAAAAAAAGTAAAAGAAAGAGTGAAAGACCAAAGGCAGCTGACCGCAATTTTTAATATTGCGGCTTTTGCCTTCGGTCATAATTTTCGCATGTCACAATTTTTCGCATGTCACAATTTTACCGTGTCACAATTTTACCGTGTCACGTTTTTACCCGTGTCACAAGTTACCCGTGTCACAATTTAACCTGTGTCACAATTTAACCCGTGTCACAATTTCCTCGCGCCGCGTTTTTACGCGCGTCACGACTTCATTTGCATTTGTAACCGAGTTTCATCGCTTTTTCGATGGAAGCGGAAGCGTCATCGATTTCGGCTTTGGTGAATTTGAGTTCTTCTTTTGCCGTCTTGATTTTCAAGCCGCCGCCTTTGACCGTTTGACCGATGACAACGCAGGGGATGTCTTTCATGATGTCGGCGATTTTGTCGGTGGATTTCACAGTCAGAATGGCTCTTGCGGGTGACTCTGAGAACAGGAGGTCATCCGCGCGTTCAATGCCCAAAGCTGTTAAGTCTGCCTCCGCGCCGATGTCCGTCAACATGGACGCCAATGCTTTGGCGATGCCGCCTCTTGAAATATCGTGGGCGGTTGTGACGGCGCCCGACGCGCAAGCCTCGGCGACGGCCGCCACGATTTTGTCATAGTTTACGGGGACGGCGGGGACGGCGCCGGCGTCTTCCATTCCTGAGACGCGGTAGTACTCGCTGCCGCCGAGTTCGGCTTTGGTCGTGCCGATTAATAGAATTGTTTCGCCTTCCGCTTTGAAGAAGGAAGACGGGATCGTGTGTTCAAAGCTGACGATGCCGAGTGTGCCGATTGCGGGCGTCGGAAGGATGGCCGTGTCGAATTCGGCGCTTTCGTTGTAAAGCGAAACGTTGCCGCCGACGACGGGAATATTGAGTTTTTTGGCGGCATCTGACAAACCGAGAACGCACTGTTTCAAGAACCAGTATTGTTCAGGCTTGTTCGGATTGCCGAAGTTGAGGTTATCGACAAGACAAAGACCAAGCGCGCCTTTCACGGCGATGTTCATCGAATTTTCAAGAACGGTCATGACGGCGCCTGTGTAAGGATCGAGGCGGCAGACGGCAGGTTCGCAGCCGCAGGTCATCGCAACGCCTTTTTCATCGGTCACTTTGATAATGCCCGCATCACCGCCGCTTTCACCGCCGCTTTCGCCGCCGTTTTTGCCGCCGCTTTCGCCGCTTTCACCGTAAACGATCGGAAGCGTTGTTTTGGCGTATTTTTCCCAAACGGTTTTGCGAGAGGCTAAATTGTAGGAGGAAAGCATCTTTAAAACGCAGGCTTTCATGTCGGCGGGAAGGGCGGGCTTCTTGGACAGGAGGTCTGCGCTTCTCTCTTTTGGCGCTTTGGAAGGCAGTTCCACTCTCGGAACGCCTTTGACGATGAACTCAATCGGAAGCTCTGCTTCTGTTTTTCCTTTGTGCGTCACGCGATATATCGGTTCTTCGGTTAAGTAACCGACATCGGTTGCCAAAACGTCGTGCTTTTTCATGATTTCCATAACGGCTGCCATGTTTTGGGGCGTCACTTCCGCGAGCATACGCTCTTGCGTTTCGGAAAGCATGATTTCGTAAATCGTTAAATTGTCAAAGAAAAGCGGGATGTCATCTGCGATAACGGTGAACCCGAAACCGCCTTTTTCTGCCATTTCAACGGTGGCGCCGGTCAGGCCGGACGCGCCGAGGTCGCGGCAGCTTTCAACAAGCTTTTTCTCGATGATTTCGATGGTGGCGTCAATGACGCGTTTTTCGAGCTCTGCGTCGCCCGCCGGGATGGAATCGCGCGCAGGCGTTCCTTCTTCAGACATGTCCGCTGACGCGAACGCGGCGCCCCCGAGGCCGTCTCTTCCGGTTTTGGAACCGAAAAGGACGAAACGGTTGCCGGCGGCTTTGGAAATGGAAGTCATCACGTTTTCTTTCAGACCGAGGCCGACGCAGACAACGTTAACAAGCGGATTGCCGTTGTATCTTTCATCAAAATAAGATTCCCCGCGGATGCCGGCGACTTTAATCACTTCGGCATAGTCGGCCGAGCCTTGAAGGATGTTGTCAAAAATCCATCTATTTTTCTCGGAATCAAGCGTCCCGAGATAAAAAGGCGCAAGAACCGCAACGGGCGGCGTGCCCATTGAAATGATGTCGCGGACAATGCCGCCGACGCCGGTGGCAGCACCGCTGTAAGGGTCAATATAAGAGGGGTGGTTGTGGCTTTCCATGGCAACGGAAAGGACGTACCGGTCATCAAACTTAACGACGGCCGCGTCATCGCCCGGGCCGATGATAACATTTTCACCATCAGTTTTAAAGTTCTTCAAAAGCACGTAGCTTGAGCGGTAGGAGCAGTGTTCGCTCCAAAGATTTAAGAAAATGCCTTGTTCCAGCGTGTTCGGTTGGCGTCCTATTTTTTCAACAACAAGCTTGAGATCGTCTGCGGGTAACATGTATTGAGCCTCTTTCTGTGTTCGTGTTAATAAGAATTTAAAAAAATAATACTGATTATTTGAAAATCCCAATAATTTAAAAGCCTTCCCGTAGGCCGAAAAAACGCCTCTATTTGTCATAATTTATATTGACAATAACAGGTGTAAAGAAGGCAGGGGCAAGGAAGGCAAGGCAAAGAAGGCAAGGCAAAGAAGGCAAGGCAAAGAAGGCAAGGCAAAGAAGGCAAGGCAAAGAAGGCAAGGCAAAGAAGGCAAGGCAAAGAAGGCAAGGCAAAGAAGGCAAAAGAGGAATAAGGCAGAGGAGGAATAAGGCAGAGGAGGAATAAGGCAGAGGAGGAATAAGGCAGAGGAAAGAAAACAAGGAAAAAGAAGGATGAGAGGAAGAGACAAAGCACGATGTAAACAAACAAAAATCATATAACCACCTCCATTTTCGGAGTTGGGCGATGCGAAGCAGCGCACAAATCCGAAAATGGAGATTTCTGCCAAAAAATAACGAGAAATGAACAAACATTTTTTTTGAAAAAAGCAAGATGAAAAGTGACAAAACTAAATGAAAGGGAAATAAAGAAAAAGGCAGAGGCAAAGAAGGCAGATTAAAGAAGGCAGAGGCAAAGAAGGCAGATTCAAATAATGTAAATTAAGGCATTCATGGCAGGAAAGGACTTTAGGTATATATTGCAGGAAGGAAGATTATATATCAAACTATTCAAACGATATCAAACCCTGAAAACCTTTAGAAATACCCTCTATTTTCATCATGGTCCTAATGACCCAAATCTAAGACCCAAATGGCCTTAATGACACAAATGACCTTAATGACCCAAATGACCTTAATGACCCAAATAACCCGAGGATAACTATGTCTCATCTTCCGATTACCGACAATCATATGCATATTGATTTTATCCGCGGCCGCGGTTTGGATGCTGTCATGGATTTTAAAAACGCCGGCGGCACGCATATTTTTCTGGTGACTCTGCCGAGCCGTCATCTGGGCGTCTCCGTGAAGAAGTCAGAGGATTACGATTTCGTTTTTACCCAAACCATGAGCATCGCCGAAAAAATGACGGCGGCGGGCGTCAAAACGTTTCCGATTTTGGGGATTCATCCGGTCGATATTTTGTATTTGGCAGAAGAGAACGGAATCGAAAAAGCCGTTGAAATCATGTGCGGCGGATTTGATTTGGCGTCATCGTATGTTCAAAAAGGAGAGGCTGTTGCCTTGAAATCCGGCCGCCCTCATTTTCCCGTTCCCGATGATATCCTGAGCGCTTCCAATGACGTGATGAGTTATGTTTTCAGCCTCGCCAAGGATTTGAAATGCGCCGTTCAGCTTCATATTGAAGACATGACATCGGAAAGCCTGAAAAACATCTCGGAAATCGCCAAAAAGGCAGGAATTCCCGCGGAAAAAGTTGTGAACCACCACGCAACACCGCTCGTCGCCGAGGCTGAGTCCTACGGCATTTGGCCGAGCGTTCCCGCCGCCAAAGACAATATTGAAATCGCTTTGAAACAGGGAACTCGCTTTTTAATGGAAACCGATTATGTTGACGACCCTGACAGACCCGGATTTGTTCTCGGCCCCAAAACCGTTCCCAAAAAGACAAAAAAGCTGATTGAAATTCACGGCGAAGAACCGTTTTGGAAGATTCATCAGGAAAATCCGAGCCGGATTTACGATGTTGAGATTGAAGTTTGAGGTTTTCATATTCGACTCAAACTCGGCTCAAACTCAGCTCAAACTCAACTCAAACTCAACTCAAACTCAGCTCAAACTCAACTCAAACTCAGCTCAAACGAAACAACTGTTTGAAAACTTTCAGCTGACAGTGAAAAAAAACAAAAAAGACAGAAAACCGCTTAGAAAAGCGATTTCCGGTAAAACCGATTTCGCAATCGAAATTGATAATCGAAATTGATAATCGAAATTGATAATCAAAATGAATAATCGGATTCTTGTTTGAATCCGAAAAACAGAATTATTTTGCGAGTGCCTTGGGGGATCTCTTCAAATATCTTCTTTTGTGTCCGGTAGATGTAAATCTCTGTGCCGGTCCGGGGTGCGCTTTTGTGCTTAAGCCGTTTTCGACTTTTTTAGCGTTGCCTTTTCTTCCCTTAACTTTAACCCAAATGATGCTGCCTGTCTTGCCCATAATCATGCCTCCTGTTCATTTTATGATAACTTGGTTTTGAATTCTTGCTTGAATGATTGCTTGAATGATTGCTTGAATGATTGCTTGAAGATTTACCAAGTTATGTCATATGTATCTGTTTTAAATGTATTTTACAAACGTTTCCGAATTCGGATAGGCCGCCGCATATCCGATATGAATGTGATGAAAGTGAAAATAAAGATTGAATAAAGTTTTTAAGAATAAAATTTATCAGAATCTTTAAGGTTTGACTATAACACCATTTCAGAAATATAAACCTTGCGTTTTCATTCGTCAACATCCCGTTTTTCATTTGAGTCTGCCGCCGCAACCCTGCATTATATTTACCCTGCATTAAATTTAAACCGTAATAAACGTTTTTAAAATGATGACAATGATGAAAAAGGCGGAATCAGATTGGAATTATTTCGATGAGGACGGAAAAGCGCTTGCCGCTTATCCGAAGGGGCGGTTTACCGGCAGAATAAAAGATGTCGGATTTGAATGCGACCTTTGCGGCAAATGCTGTACGCGCGCGTTTAACGGCCACCCGTATCTCTTAGAAGAGGACGCCTCCGGCATTATCGGCATCGACGAAACCGCTGTTGTGCCTTTCCCCTATTTTGATTATTGCGACCAAGAAGGCCGTTTTTATACGTCGGGGTACAGTCTGAAAACAAAGGGAGATGATGCCGGAAGCTGTTGTTTCTTAGAAGGCGGGCGCTGCCGTATCTATGACAAACGGCCGCAGATATGCAGGATTTATCCTTACATGATCCACTATGAAGCCGATGAAGACGGGCAGTATGACTGGCGCGAAATCAGCGGCTTAAACGAACACGGTCTCTACGGCGCCAAAATTAATGATAAAGAGGCGGGCGAAATATTTGAGGATGTCAAAAAGTATGAAGCCGGCTACCTTTTACAGGAAAAAGTATTTTTAAAAGCCTTGTCGGCGCATTTTGAAAAGAATAAACTGAAACACATTCCGAAAATCTTTGACACGCGAATTCGCGATTTTGAAAAAGGGGAAGAAGTAACCGTTTTTGTTTATCACGGCGGCGTCTTTAAAGAACATAAAACGCGAAAAGAATAAAGCGAGAAGAGAAGACAGCGAGAAGAGAAGACAGCGAGAAGAGAAGACAGCGAGAAGAGAAGACAGCGAGAAGAGAAGACAGCGAAAGAAAGGCGATGGAAGTGAACCGATTAGTAATACCAACCGGTTGAAAATGAAAGCACACAATGGCAAAAGACGCGACACAGATTTGCGGCTCTTTATTCAGCCTGCTCAACCGATTCAACTTGTTCATCCGATTCAGCTTGTTCAACCGGTTCAACCGATTCTTTCATCGGCTTATCGTAATAAGGACAGCGGCTCATTTTGCCGCAGACGAAACAGGTTGTCAGCGCCGCGCCGCCCTTCAAACGGATTCGGCAGTTATTGCCGGGAACCAGATAATGATAACAGTGTTTGCAAATCCTTCTTTTTTGTTCGCGCGTCAAACGGACGCGGTAATGCATGCCGATGAGGCGGGCCAGCGTCACATAACGGTGTGTTCTGTCGGGATGTTCGTTGAAATTTTGTTCCGCCAGCTCAAAAAGAAGAAGAATGCGTTCTTCGGCAATTTTTTTGGATAAATCCTTATTCTTTTGCCTGCGGCGGTTTTTAGACATAACTTCCGATCCTGTCAGATTTGTTTTGATTGTTGGTTGCTTGGTTGTTTGATTGTTGGTTGTTTGATTGTTGGTTGTTTGATTGTTGGTTGCTTGATTGTTTTTTACAAACTTTTATTAAAAGAATCAATAGCAATCCCTGTATTTTTCAACAATGCCGCCGCCAACTCCTGTGACGGCCACGCGCCGAGACCGCAGTCCGGCCCCGCGTATTTGATTCGGTCGCCGAAAACAGTATACAAGGTTCTGAGTCTTTTTTCAATCAATGCAGGCGTTTCCATTTCCGTGACGACCTCTTGAAAGAGTTCGGGTTTGGCCCAAACGTTGCCGCCGTATTTTTCATTCAGCGTGCCGGCCAAATTGAAGATGTCCGTTCGGGAAATGCCGGCGCGGACGAAGGTGTCGTGTTGTTCCAAAACGCGGCGGTCAATCATATCCGCGTAGGAGGGGGTGGCGGCGGATTCCATGCCGATGACGTTGATTGTTTCCGCTCGGCAGGCCAAGTCGTAATAAAGCGGCGAATGGATGTGAATTTGGACGTCGGCGCCGCTTTTTGAGGCAGCGCTGCCGGCAATTGTCAAGGCGTCGATGATGTCATCCGCGGGCAGCGAGAGGAGCGGGTTGATGCCGATACTGGGCTCATCCACGGAAACCGTGGCGATTGTGTAATATTTTGCGTCTTTGATTGCTTTGTGAACAAAAAGGTTGACGTCTTTTGCAAATAAACGATAGATGTCGGCGTAAGAGGCGCCGCCGAATTCTTTTAAAAAGAGTTCCGTGGGGCCGGTGACGCACATGCGGACGCGCGGTTTTTCGCCGGTTTCTTCATAAAGCCGTTTGCAGCAGAGTTCTACGGCTTGCATTTCAACCGTTCCCGCGCACTCTTCCTTTAGATCAAACGGTTCATTGCAGCAAGCGTCGTCCTTCATCGGCCGTAAAAACTGTTCATTCATATCCCGGATTTGAGGATAAGTCGGGATGTGAACGCCCGCTGCCGCTTTCATTTCAAAAATGCCGTTTAACACGGGAAAAAGAGTCTCATCGTCACCGCGGCCAAACGCCGCGTCGCTGAGAGCCGCCTTGGAAATACCGGGAGGAAGCGGGAAACTTCCGATATCGTCAAAAAGAATTTCAGTCATGTGTCATCAATCGGAAATGAGGGGATAAACATCTTTTTTAAGATTTTCAAACGAATATCTTGAATATATCGAATATCACGAATATATCGGATATCACGAATATATCATACACGAATACAGCATATCACGAATACATCATACACGAATACAGCATATCACGAATACATCATACACGAATACAGCATATCACGAATACATCATATCACGAATACATCATATCACAATATATCGAATATCTCAAAATTGATGTTCTCGATTTTTAAATTTACACACCGCACGAAAGAGATAAAATGGCTTCTGCCAAGTCGCCGTTATTTTCTTCCAACGCTTTTCTGGCTTTTTCTTCGGTGGCGCCGGTCTGTTCGCAAACCAACCGGACATCTTCGTCGGGAATAACGGTTTGTTTGGGCGCTTTTCTGACATCGCCGTTGATTTGATACGTGTCAACACCTTGCGCGCGCATAATCGATATGGACGGATTGTCAATGATAAGGTCTCCGTCAGCCGTTTTAATAATAACCTGTTCGGCGTCGATGTCAACCATTTCAATGCCGAGCTGTTTCATCATGCCTTGCATTTTTTTCGGATTCATTCCGCCTCGTCCCATTCCCGGATACATGTTTCTCCTCCTGTTTCTGAAATATCGTGAAATCGATCTTGAATCATTCCATGATTTTTACTTAAATCGTACTGCAAAAAAGAATGTCATAAACAAATAAAAAAGATATGCATGAAAAAGTATGCATGAAAAAGATACAGTTGATTCATGCAGGTGCTGTTACTGTCTTAAAACAGCTGCCAACTTCTGTAACTGCTGCTACCAACTGCTGCCAACACTGCCAACTGTTGCCAACACTCCAACTGTTGCCAACACTCCAACACTGTCAGCTGCTGCCAATGGCTGCCAACGCTGTCAGCTGCTGCCAATGGTTGCCAACGCTGTCAGCTGCTGCCAATGGCTGCCAACACTGTCAGCTGCTGCCAATGGCTGCCAACACTGCCAACTGTTGCCAACATTGCCAACTGTTGCCAACACTGCCAACACTGCCAACCGCTGTAAAACGGTCGCCTTAATTTAATGGCAACCGGAGCATCCGCCGCCGCAGTGTTCGGCTGTCGGGTCTTCGACGATGAAGCCGGTTCCCATTTCGTTGTCAATGTAGTCGATAACCAAGTTTTCAACGGTTTTTTCGAGTTCGGCTTCATAGACGATACCGATGGCGCCGACTTTAACGGTTTTGTCTGCGTCTGTCGCCGCTTCTTCTAAGGCCAAGCCGTAAGACGGGCCGCTGCAGCCGAGGCCGGCGATGAATACGCGGAGAAGGTGGTCTTTTTTGTTTTGTTCTTCCAAAACTTCATTCAAAGCGGTCGCGGCCGCATCAGTAATTGAGATCATATTTTTTCCTCTGTTTTTTTAATTTTGATTTTTAATTTGATTTTTAATTTAACTTCTAATTTGATTTTTAATTATTGTCAATCATTTATCGAATTTTTCATTCAATGGAAAACTTTACCTGCCAATAAATATAAAACTTTTTACTCATTCGACCGATTGTTTGCGCCGTTGTCCGCCGGCGATTATACGATTTCGGCGCCGTTTTCCGCCGGCGATTATACGAATTCCGCGCCGTTGTCCGCCAACGTCAGCCGGCGATTATACGAATTCCGCGCCGTCGTCCGCCGGGTTTGAAAGCTGCCGGCCGTTGTAGGCATTAATCTCCAGACACGCTTTTTTTCCTTGGACTTCCCAAACGGACGCGAACACTTGCGTGACCTTTAAGTTGAAATCCTTGTCAAGCGGACGAAAAACCTTGTTTCGGTAAATGATGGATTGAGCGTCCGTGTCGTTGGATTTGATTTCCTGAGTGTGGGCGCGTTTTAATTTTTCCATGATAATCTTTTGCGCCTCTTCTTTTGTCATTTTCGGCTGCTTCATGATGTATTCGATGTCGGGGATTTCGGTTTGCGTGCCGATGTCGCCAAGTTCGATGTCATCTTCAAAGCCGTTGACGGCGTTGAGCAAGCCGTCGCCCGCCGCCGACATTTTGACATGGTCGTTTTCGATTTTCCGGTCGACATGAAGCGTGTATGAATATTTCCAATAGGGGACAAATTTCAATGAAATATCGCGGACATCTCCAAAAGCGGCTTTGCCGGCGGCTTCCGCGCGTTCGATGGGCATATTGATTTTAGACGCGTGAATGCCGAGCGTTTCTTTGTTTTCGGCGTGGAAACGTCCCGGGGCGGGCTGCGGGATGTCATGAGATTGAGGAAGCGGCGTCGGCGCTTCGATATATTCCGACCGTCTTTCGTTTTTGGTCTCGGCCGGGGCAAACGGTTCAGGCGCGACGAAAGGTTCAGCCGCAACGAAAGGTTCGGCAGCGACAAAAGGTTCGGCAGCGACAAAAGGTTTAGCCGCAACATACGGTTCAGCCGCAACAGCCGGCTTTTGTTCTTCGGGGGCTTCAAAAAGGTTACCGTAATCAAATATTTCGGCCGCCTGAGCGCGGGCGGGCGAGTTGAAAAACTCAGGTTCGCTTGAGGGATAAAATTCGGGCAAAACGCCGATGGCGGGGTTTTTAGAGTTTGCGAAAGCGCTCACGGGGTCAAAATTTTTTTTTTGTTCTAAAAGAGATTCCAAACAGTAATTTCCGACAACGCTTTCCAGCGTTTCGCGGCTCAGATTCGCGACCATGAAGGCGCCGACATAACGGGCCAGCGCGTCGCGGTCCCAAATGATGACGCCGGTGTCTTCAGCGTAGCGCCGAACGGTTTCTTCGCCGCCTTTGATTTTTTTGGTTGTGATGTAGAGACTGTTTTTGCCGTTGGCCTGCTGCGTAAATCGCTCCAGTGTATTCAAATTGCCCGCGATGTCGCATTTCACCCAAATTTCATAGTCCTGCCTTTTGCCGACAATGTCGCAGAAAGTTCCTTCGCTTGTTTCGTAACCGTAAGATTTGAACATTTCTAAAAGAAGTCTCATTATTTCCTGTTTCATATTCTTTCATCCCTATCTCAAAGTCATAAAAACAATAATTTTGAAAAATTCAAAGTAAAAGCATAATTGTAAAAAGCATAATTGTAAAAAACATATTGGTAAAAAGTATAATTTGTAAAAAGCATTATTGGTAAAAGTATAATTTGTAAAAGTAATCTGTAAAAAGTATAATCTGTAAACTCATTTGTATTATAAATATATTTCAGCCTCGTTCTATTCGGTATCCGCTATACCATTCCTCTCTGAACTCTTTTTAAACTCCCTAAATAACTCTCTAAAAACTCTCTTAACTCCTGTAAAACGCCTTTAACTCCTGTAAAACGCCTTTAACTCCTGTAAAACGCCCTTAACTCCTGTAAAACGCCCTTAACTCCTGTAAAACGCCCTTAACTCCTGTAAAACGCCCTTATTATCCAATTTAATGTTTTTCGATTGATATTTCTCCTTTAATATTTCCTCATTAAATCACAAACGAACAGATAATTTTATGAAAGTTAAAAACCAAAGCACTATAGTCAGCTTTCACTGGCGCATGTCAAAATGACTGAAAACATTTTCAAAATTGTCTTTATGATTTATGATTTATCTTTTCAAAATCTGTTTAAATCTGTTTAAATCTGTTTAAAAATCTGTTAAAATCTTCATCTTCCGCATCAGACAGACTCGCGGAGGGAAAGGAAGGAAATTGATATGAGTTTAAATGAAATAATGGATACCGCCATTCCGTATACGGGATTGCATGTTTCTAACATCGTATTCGCAATTGTCGCTGTGATTCTCGCGTTGATTGTTGCCCGTATTCTGATCTTTGTTTTCAAAAAGGCATTAAAACGCACCAAACTTCCTGATTTGGCCGTCCTCTTTTTGGTTCAATTGATCACGGCGCTTCTTTACGTTGCCGTCCTGTTGATTTTTGTTTCAATGCTGGGTGTCGCGGTCGGCCCCGCCATTTTGGGATTGTCGGCAGTGATTGGTTTGATATTGGGCTTTGGTATGCAAGACACGCTGACCAACTTTGCCGCGGGCGTTTGGCTCGCTGTTTTGGAGCCTTTCCATGAAAAAGATTACGTCACAGTCGCGGGTCAAACCGGACATGTCAAAGGCATCGGTTTGATGTCAACGGAATTGATAGCAACCGACAATGTCTACATCATGGTCCCGAATAAAATGGTTTGGAACGCCGCCATCATCAACATGACGCACCTGCCGACAAGGCGCTTTGACTTGACAATGACTTTCGACATCGCCGGAGATATTGACAACACAATCAAGACCGTCTTGGACAGCTTGAGAAAGATGCCGGTGATCCTTCAAACGCCTGAACCCAAGATTTATGTTTTGAACATCACGCCGGAAAAGGCTGATTTACAAATCCGCGCTTGGGTGAACACAGAGAATCACGACGGTATCGCGACAGTCATCAAAGAAGACCTGTTAAGAGAATTCACGGCTTAAGCCTGAACGGATTTATTAAAAACGTATTGATTGAAAACGGAATTATATAAATCCGCAATGGGTTGAGATATACAAAAATTGCTTCCGCGGTTTTCCGCCGGATGCAATTTTTCATCATTTTTTGTCGTTTTTTTTGTCGTTTTTTTATCATCTCTTTTTGTCGTTTTTGCTTCTCTTCATCTTGCTTTTTTTAAAAAAAATCATTTCAAAAAAAATTATTTCTCATTATATTTTTGGCAGCAATCTCCATTTTCGAATTTGTGCGCTGCTTCGCATCGCCCAACTTCGAAAATGGAGGTCGGTTTTAGGTTTTTTGTTTGTTTTTTCGTCTCGGTTTATTGTTTTTTGTTTGCTCTCATCTTATTTTTTGTTTGTTCTCATCTTATTTTTTGTTTTTATCTATTCGTTTTTATCAATTTTTGTATTCACCAATTTTGTTTTCATCTTGTTTTGTCTTTGCTGTTTAAGCCAAATAGTTTATATAGGTCCGTGTTTTTGTTCGAACTACTACTGTTTATTGTTTTGTATTGTTTGATTATTGTTGATAATTATTGGTGACGAACATGAAGATTGCAATTTTAGGAGGAACCGGAAATATCGGTAAGGGATTCGCGCTCCGCTGGGGGCAAATCCATGAAGTGATTATCGGTTCAAGAGACAAGGAACGCGCGGCGGAAGCGGCGGCGGAATACACGGCTTTTTTGAATGAGCGGTCCTTGCCGTCTGATATTAAGGGTGATGAGAACAAGGCGGCGGCGGAAGCGGCGGAAGTCGTTGTCATTGCGATTCGCTACGACCAGATCCAATCGATTATGGAACACATTAAGCCGGTTCTTTGCAAAGGACAGTTTGTTCTTTCCGTTGTCGTTCCGATGACCAAAGACCGCTGTTTCCTGAATGCTGTTGCGGATAACGTCAAAATCGATGTCGACCCCGAAGAGTACAATGCGGATTACTTCTGCTACGCAGTTCCGAAAGCCGGCAGCGCCGCCAAAGAAATTCAAGAACTTCTCCCGCCGGGCGTTGATTTGGTCGCGTCCTTTCACAACGTCTCTGCAAAGCGGTTGGAAGACTTTGATAAAGTCATGGACCTCGATATTGCCGTTTGCGGCAACAATAAGCAAACCAAAGACGCCGTGATGCAGCTTGTTCGCGACATACCCGGCCTGAATCCCGTTGATGTCGGGCCGCTGGAAGCAGCAGCCTTAACAGAGCCGATTACGCCTCTTCTTTTAAACGTTGCCAAAATGAACAAAGAATTGAGACACGCCGGCATTAAATTCCTTTAAAAAAATTAAACAAATGTCAGTATAGGGAAAGCGGAGAAGCGCTCCATATGATAGGGAGCGGCTCCGACATCCTCTTTTTTTTCAATTGAAATCATGATAAGAAGAGCGGATATGCCTTCTTTTGAGAGAAATTTCCTTTCCCCCTTGTTCATCAAAACCGCTTCAACGGCGAATTTTTAATATAAGAACCCACCAATATGAAAATACCATTTAGGCGGATGGAAAATAATGACAGTAAAAATATCAGTTCTTGTATCGGGCAACGGCACAAACCTTCAATCCGTTATCGACGCTATTGAAAACGGCGATATTGATAATGCCGAAATTGCCTGCGTTATCAGTGACAAAGAGGGCGCTTTTGCTTTGACCCGCGCCGAGAAACACGGCATTGAGGGGATTTACGCCAATCCGAAATTATGCGCCTCCCGTCAAGACTACGATAATATCTTAATCGGCATTTTAAAAGAAAAGGAAACCGACCTCGTTCTTTTGGCAGGTTATTTAAGAATCGTCAGCGACTCCTTGATTGAAGAATACAAAAACAGAATTATCAACATCCATCCGTCACTGCTGCCGTCATTCAAAGGACTGAACGCACAGAAGCAGGCGATTGATTACGGCGTCAAATATACAGGCTGTACCGTTCATTTTGTTGAACCTGATTTGGATGCCGGCCCGATCATCATGCAAAAAGTAATTCCCGTTTTCGACGGCGACACCGCCGAAACGCTGGCGAAACGTCTTTTGGTCGAAGAAAACAAAGCCTACCGCGAAGTTGTCAAATTATTCGTTGACGGAAAGCTTGAAGTGAACGGGCGCATCGTAAAAATTAAAGATTGATGAATGAAAAATAGCGGAAAAACGAATGAAAAAAAACGAAAGAACAAAACGAAAAAACAAAACGAATGAAAAAACACAAAGCTGAGACGAAAAAACAAACACAAAACATAAAACCGAACAGATACAAAACAAACAAAAAACATATAACCACCTCCATTTTCGGAGTTGGGCGATGCGAAGCAGCGCACAAATACGAAAATGGAGATTTCTGCAAAAAAATAAAGAGAAATAACAAACAGTATTATTTTTTGAAAAAAACAAGATAAAAACGAAAGAACAAAAACGAAAGAACAAAAACGAAAGAACAAAAACGAATGAAAACAAATAAAAAAACGAATGAAAACAAATAAAAAAACGAATCGAAGAACTCAGCCGATGATTTCCATCAATTCCCCGATGAAGTACCCCGGCGTTGCTTCAACGATTCTGACTTTGGCGAACATGCCGGGACTGAGTTCGGGCTCGTTTAAAACGACCGGCTTGTAATCCGCCGTTCTCGCCAAAACGCCGCTTTCCTTACCGTATTTTGAAATAAAAACGTCCTCGATTTTTCCAATCCTTTGTGTTTTCGTTTCCTGCTTAAGGGCATCCGTTATTTTTGTCAACTCTCTTGAGCGGACCGATAAAATACGGGAATCCAAATTGCGAAGCGAGAAAGCCGCTGTCCCCGGCCGAGGAGAGTATTTTGAAATATTCACCTTATCCGGTTTGTACTTTTGGACCCATGCCGCCGTTTTTTCAAAGTCTTCATCGGTTTCGCCGCAGAACCCGATAATGATATCCGTAAACAGTGTCAAATCAGGAAAACGGCCTTTAAAGGCGGCAATAATGTCATCGACATCTTTCATTTGATAATGCCGGTTCATGGTTTTTAAAACGTTTTCCGACGCGGATTGAATCGGCAGGTGCAAAAATTTGTAAATCTTCGGGTGGTCAAAAGCGCTGACGAGCTCCGGCAAAATCGGCAGGATGGAAAACGGATTCATCATCCCGACGCGTATTTTAAAGCTTCCAGGGATATCGGCGATACGCCTCAGCAATTCAGGCAAACGAAGCTCGCCGTCAGGCGAATCTTTTGAAAAATCCATGCCGTACTGGCTGTCATCCTGAGAGGTGAGCCAAATCTCAGAACAGCCTTCGGCGACAGCCGTTTTGATGTCTGAGAGGATGTCTTCGGGCGGGAAAGAGACCAAGTCGCCGCGCGCCAGCCGGACAATACAATAAGAGCAGCCGAAAGTGCAGCCGGTAGAAATCTGACAAATGTGAATGTTTTCATGGTACCTGACTTTTTGCAAGTTCAGGAAACCGTCCGGCGCGGTTGAAGAAACGCGAACGGGAACATAATTGTGATTTTTTTGATTATTTACCGCTTCATCCGCCGCGTTATTTTTGCCGTCTATCTTTTGAAGGAGGCCGCGTAAACCGTTAACGGACCGAACACCCAGAATATACGCTTCGGGATTGGCGTTTAAAATCAAGTCCAACTGAACCTCAGGCATGCAGCCCGCAACGATAACATCCTTTCCCTGTTCGCCGAAAACCCTGATTTTATGAAGGAGTTTTTGTTCCGTTGTGTACTTAACCGTACAGCTGTTGCAGATATAAACATCGGCATCAGCTTCGCTCGTCAACTCAAATCCCATAGAGCGGATGATGCCGAGCATTGTTTCGGCAGACGCCTGATTGGCGGAGCAGCCGAACGTTTCAAAATAAATCTTCATAAAAATGAGCCTGTGCCTTCATATAATAAGCCGAATTTTCGATGACTTCATATTTTCGATGACTTCATATTTTCGATGACTTCATATTTTCGATTAAAACGAAAACGGCTTTGTTTCTTTGTCTTTCACATACCGGCTTTGGACCACCCGAACAACGCCGGAGCTGCCGATTAAAATACCGGTCATACAGGCGTCGCTGTCGAGAAGTTTCGTGCCTTTCATGAACGGCGTGTCCGTCACGGCGGTTGCGGCAAAGATGACGTCCTTGCCCGGAACCAAGTCATCGGTTTCGCGGATTTTGTCGATTTCATTTTCCGGAATGCCCATTTTTTCAAGGCGCGGCAGCTGTTCAGCCAATTCCTTGGAAACAGCTTCGGGCGGTTTTTTGTTTGCAACGCTTGGGAGAACGAGGCGGCCGGTAATTCTTCCGCCGAGACCTTTGAGAGCGCTTGCCGTTAAAACCGCTTCGCCCGAACCGCCGGCGCCCATAACCATATCCGTGCCGGAATCATCAAAACAAGTCAAAACGCCGGGAAGCAAATCACCGTCGGGAATCAAACGAACGCGCGCGCCCGCGGCGCGGATGGCGGCAACCTTTTCTTTATGCCTGTCGCGGTCTAAAATGACGACAACCAAATCTTCGATTCCTTTACCGAGCGCTTTTGAAACAATTTCAAGGTTTTGAGAAACGGGCGCGTCGATATCGATTTTTTCACCGCCCGGATTTGTTTTTTCATACAAAACCACTTTCGGTCCGACAACGATTTTATCGAAATAAATATCGGGACCGTAAAAAATGCCTCCTTTTTCTGCCATTGACATAACGGCAATTGAACCGTTCATGTCTTCCGCCGCCAGATTTGTTCCTTCCAGCGGGTCGACGGCAATTTCCACTTCCGGCCCGTTTCCTGTCCCCACGGCTTCGCCGATGTAAAGCATCGGCGCTTCGTCGCGTTCGCCTTCACCGATTTTAACGGTTCCTTTGATATCAATGAAATTCAAAACGCGCCTCATCGCCTCAACGGCAACGTGGTCGGCGTATTTGCGATCCCCGCGGCCAACCTCGCCGGCGGCGGCGACAGCGGCGGCTTCCGTGATTTGAAGGAGGGATAGAGACAAGTTTTTTTCAATCGGGCCTGCGGCGGCCATCATTTCTTCAGCGGTTTTCGGATGGGACATAATAAATCACTTCATAAATCACTTCATAAATCACTTCAATCCAATTCTTAGAATGAATTTTAAAAGGATTGTTATTATTAAAAACTTTCAAAGGAAAAAGAAGAAATCAACGCCGAAAGATTAAAACGGCGAAAGAGGAAAAACGGAAAAAAACAGCTGAAAAAGGAAAACGGCAAAGAGGAAAACGGCAAAGAGGAAAACGGCAAAGAGGAAAGCGGCAAAGAGGAAAGCGGCAAAGAGGAAAGCAGCGAAAGAGAAAAGCAGTGAAAGAGAAAAGCAGTGAAAGAGAAAAGCAGTGAAAGAGAAAAACAGCGAAAAATGAAAGCGAATTAACGGACGATATCGACCAAAGCGACGCGTTCCATGACCAGATCTTCCAATTTATCGGCGCCGACACCGTTCAGCTCTTCGTCTGTGATGCCGAATTGTTTCATCAAAAAAGGCTTTTTTTCATCAAGGGAAAGCGGTGTGTCCTTTTTCAGCCCGAAAACGTCCGTAAACGCGTTTTGAGCCGATATCAGGTGTTCGCCCGGCGCGCCGAAGAAAACGAAAAGGCCGCGATTTTCACCCTGAATTAAGCCCATTGAAAAAGCTTTGTCGATTTGTTTCAAACCCGACGAAAAACGCATGGCTTCCAAACCGAGATCTTTGGCTTGATTCGTCCCTGCCGCAAACGCTTCGCGAGCGCGGTGAACGGCAAACGACAAATGATTGGCGCCGGCAATTTTCCGAGCGTCAAAACCTTGAATCTTAACGCCGCGCTCGGCCGAAAAATCATTTAACGATTTCAAAAAAGCGGGAAGGTCCGAAATGTCGAGGACGCCTGAAACAATGCTGACAGCCGAAGTGTTCATAAAACATCACAGAAACGAATTTCTATCGATTTGATTTATGCAAAAAAAACGAGAGAGAAAAGAGGGCTCACGTTAACGATTGTCGCAAGTGAATGAATAAAAACGAGTGCGGGAGATGGGATTCGAACCCACGAACTCCTACGAGACTAGGCCCTCAACCTAGCGCCTTTGACCGGCTGGGCAACCCCCGCATCTGATATACATTCAAAAACGAACAACCCACAAATACGATTTATCTTATATAAATGTGTTGTTACGGCGGTTTTTGATGTATTTTTTCAATAATAAGATAAATTGAAGAAAATAAATTGAGAAAATAAATTAAGAAAATAAATTAAGAAAATAAATTGAAGGAAATAAGCCGTCGCTTAAAGGTCCTTCAAAATATTTGAAAATTCCAGCGCGCGTCCTTTGATGATATCGGCCGACTTTAAAACCAATTCTTTTGAGGAATAGGAACCGTCGGATTCAACGGAGAAAACGAAGCTGTGAGAATTGTGAGTCACTTTCAAAGCCGGGTTGTTCAGTTCAAAGATGTGTCTGACATGTCCGCATTGCGTACATTTCAATTCGTCTTTTTCAGTGATGTTTTCAACGGCGTTCGCCATCAAAACGGCTTCTTGCGGGACTTCCATTGTTGTGTTTGCGCACTTTGGACAGGCTTCGGCCGTCACGGACGGAATGTGTTTGTAACCGCAAGCGACGCCGGCTTGCCAGCGGACATGGTCGCGGCCGTAACCGACGTGCGCGATGGCTTCAAGCATGACGCGCTGACCGTCTTTAAGCTCAACGAGCGGGATTTTTTCATCAGCCGGCAGGACTTTCGGGTCAGCGGAAATGAAGTCGCCGGAATAAACCATCTTGGGACCCTCAACGTCAAGACGAAGAGAGACTTCACAGTGGGGGCAGCCGTTGCCGGCGCAGTTGCAATCAGCCTGAGGAATGTAATCGCTGTCCATGGTTAAAGGAACAAGCGCGAGGCGAAGGCCGAGCTGCTCGTCGTAAAGAACGGACGTATTGTCATTCAAATTCACATATTCAATTGCAAGCGTCGGAACATCCGCAATCATAGCGCGCCGAATGCCGTTTGCGAACGCAGGATTCGTTCCCGTCAGAACAAACTTGGCAGAGTTTTTGGATAACTCAATAATATCAATATCCATCTTATTCACATCCAAAAATAAAAAAAATAATCGAAAAGAATGATCAAAAAATGATCAAAAAATGATCAAAAAATGATCAAAAAAATAATCGAAATAATAATCGAAATAATAATCGAAAAAAATAATCGAAAACGGAAGCAAATCCGGTTCCGATTATAATTCAGATTTTGTTTTGATTATTAATGCGGTGTGTTCAGACCTTAAATGCGGTGTTTGCCGCCTTTGGGTCTGGTACCGTCGTGGGGAATCGGCGTCACGTCTTCGATTCTGCCGATGCGGATACCTGCACGGGCAAAGGCACGGATGGTTGCCTGAGCGCCGGGTCCGGGGTTTCTTTGTTTGTTGCCGCCGGGCGCTCTCACTTTAATGTGAATGCCGGTGATGCCTTTGTCTTTTAATTGTTCAGCAAGCTGGTTGGCCATTTGCATTGCCGTGTACGGTGAACTTTCATCGCGGGCCGCCTTGACAACCATACCGCCGGAAGACTTGGCGATTGTTTCGGCGCCGGTCAAATCCGTGACGGTGATGATGGTGTTGTTAAATGAAGATTTGATGTGAGCGACTGCCCATTTCATTTCAGACATAATCAGTTCCTCCTGGGTGCTGCGGGTGCGCCGTCAGTGCGCGGGGGACCGCGCGGGGGGCCTCTGGGAGCGCCTCTGCCGCCGCCTTTCTTGCCGCCTTTCTTGTCACCTGCGGGTGCGCGTGCTTTTTTGTTCTGTTCACTCGCGGCTCTGAGCGTGACACCGTCAGCGATTGCGGAAGCGATTTGAATCGGCCTTTCGGGGTGAGATTCGGTTGTCAGCGGAGATTCGCCGTAGTACGCGATGTTCATCTCATCTTCTGTGGAAATGAGCATGCTCGGGATGGTGGCTCTTCTGCCGTTGACGGCGATGTGGCCGTGTGTGATAAATTGACGGGACTGGCGAACGGTTCTTGCGAGGCCGAGTCTTAAGACTTGGGTCTGAAGTCTGCGCTCAAGAATGTTTTCCGGTTTGAGGCCGAGGATGTCGTCGACATCGGCGCCGGATTTTAAGATACCGTATCTGATAAGTCTGCCGAGGATTTGGTCGGCTTCGACTTTGGGCTGTCCTTTTAATTCTCCTTCGGGAGAAGAAGCGACGACGGCCAAAAGACCCATGGCGTCGGATCTGTATTTACGAAGGATACTTTCGGCTTTCCAGACTTCTCTTTTGTTACGAAGACCGTAAGCTTTGACCAATTCAACTTCACCGGCCATTCTGGTATCTTGCCAGGGGTGGTTCGGCGTTTCATAAGACTTGTGTTTTTTACCGGGATATACCATTTCAACTCACACTCACTTCTTCTTTCGGACACCGACGGTTGAACCGCGTCTGCCTGTGGATTTTGTTCTCTGTCCTCTGACTTTGAGACCTCTTTCGTGTCTGAGACCTCTGTAAGCGCGGACTTTCTTCAAGGTGTTAATATCTTCTTTGAAGGTCAATTCGATATCAATGCCGAGCAAGTGTTTGTTTTCGCCGGTCAGCAAGTCTTTCTGTCTGTTTAACATCCAGACAGGCGTTGACTTTTCAATGTTTAAGATCGCGGCGTCCAACTTTGAGACTTCTTCATCGGATAAGTAACCGATGACAGCTGTGGGGTCAATGCCCGCGTCTTTGGCGATAATTTTAGAAATACGAAGACCGATGCCGTCAATACCCGTTAAGGCGTATTGAACCTTTTGGGCACCTTTCAAGTCAGTATTCATAATACGAACAAGATGCTTTATTTCATCTTCCGCCGGCACTTCTTCAACGACCGGTTTCAGATTTTCGACTTTTTCATTTGCTTTTTTCTTAGCCATATGTTTTCCTCCTCGGAAAAACGCATCGTGTAGCCCGGATACGTGAAAACGTTCGCGAGCAGCCCATTAAATGATAAAAGGCTTCAATCAAATGCTTGGTACCTAAAGGACTCATCTTATATAACCTTTTCATGCCGAGTCAGCTTTTGTTTTTAAAGGCGCATGAATAAAGTGTTAAAAAAGTGTAAAGAAAAACGGTGATGGGAGGACAGATTGAAGTTAATTATCAGTTCGAGTCAAAATAATTCTGTCATGACCTCGTGATAATCTTATCATGACCCAAAAAAACCTTACATAACCTGTAATAATCCTATCATGACCCCATGAAATCCAATCATGACCCAAAAAAATCTTGCATAACCCTATGTCTTACATCAACCCTATAAAAAAAAGCGCCGAGAGGGAGATTTGAACTCCCGAGGGGCTGCGCCCCACAAGCTTTCCAGGCTTGCGCCCTACCGCTAGACTACCTCGGCACGAAGCAGGAATTATAAAATAGGTTTCTGGTATATATTTGTTGTTCTTGAAAGGGTTTACAAGAATCAGTCTTCTTGTTTTTGACGGTTTTTCCAAACTTTCGGGTAAATTCCTTTGTCCATCAAAACCGCTTTCGGCCTCGCGGCAAAACCGTTTGTGGCGTTTTGGATTTCATCGGGCGTCATCAGCGCGGTTGAGAGGGAGACAACTTCTCCTTTTTGCGTGAAAACGGCAACCAAATCTCCTTTTATGATATTTGCGCTGTAACCGAGAACGCCTGCCTTGGCTAAAAACGCGCCCGAACAAAGCGCGTCAACGGCCGTGTCGCGAACAACAATGCGCGGCAATTGGAAAAAGGCCGACTCCATCGGCAGAATTAAATCTCGGAGTCCGGATTCATCGCCCGTTTCTTGCCAAGAAACGTAAGCGTCTTTCAACTCCTGTAAAGAAACCGGCCGGCTGTCATCAAAAGGTCCCGCTTTGGAGCGAACCAACTCCTGCATCTGAGCGCCGGCGCCAAGTGACAGCCCGATATCATGACATAACTTTCGGATATACGTCCCCGCTTCGCAGCCGACGCGCATCAGGACGTGCAAGTCGTTGATTTCCAAAATATCAATGTAATAAATCCGGCGCAGACGAAGCGCTCTTTTCACTGCCGACCGAACGGGCGGCATTTGATAAACGTTGCCTGCGAATTGTGAAACGGCTGAGCGGATCATTTTTTCGGGAACCGAGCGGTGCAGTTTCATTAAACAGATGTATTCCTTTCCCGACAAACGAAGCGCCGCAACCGCCCGCGTCGCCTTGCCGATCATCACCGGCTGAATGCCCGTCACGCCCGGGTCTAAAGAACCCGAATGCCCCGCCGCCGAAACGCCAAAGATGTCACGAACATATGCCGCGATTTCGTGACTCGTCGGCCCTGAAGGTTTGTTGATGACAACAACGCCTTTGTCGATGTATTCCAAAATCGGCCTGTCTTTCGGAGCCGTTCCGTACGGGCCGTTCGCTTTGATTTCGGACAACACGATAAAGCTTCCGCTTTCCGCGGAAAACCAATCATTTCGAAAAGACTCCTTCTTTTGCATCAAGAAGAAAAACGGGAATCTGAATTAAAAAGATAGCGATAGTTCGGCTGTTTTTGGCGGATTTAACGCCCGATACTGCCGACTGCCGAAAAAGGGTCAAGGTGAGAAACCAAATAATTCGGTGTTCTGCTTGTGACCCTTTAAAAACAGCTTAAGAGCTTAAGACTTATACCACAAATCCGCCAAAGCTTTTGTCATTTCAAGGGGATTGGCAGCCGAAGCAATTTCGCTGACGACGAAAAAGCCGTCAACGCCCGTTGCTTTCAGCTCGGGAAGGTCTTTAAGTTTGACCCCGCCCCCAACAACCACCGGCAAAGGACTCAGAGATTTTATTTTCTTAAAATCATCAAAAGTGCGCTCATGGACAACGCCGTCGATAAGGCCGCAATCGGGCTTTGTCGGCGTGGCCCTCAAAGGCCCCGCCCCGAAATAATCAACAATGCCCGGCTTGAAGTTTTCAATGTACTCAAACAAGTTTTTCGATTGAGCGGAAAGCCCTATAATTGCGTCTTCGCCGAGGATTTGTCTGGCAGAATCAACGGGAAGGTCGCTTTGTCCCAAATGGACGCCGTCGATTTTAATGCCTTTATGCCGCAGCGCGAGAGCGATGTCAACCCGATCGTCAATAACAAGAGCGATTTCCTCTTGTTTTCCGGCACGCTCAATCTCTTCGGCGGCGATGCGCCCCGAATTCATCAATTCGTTTGAGGAAACCACTTTGGAACGGACCTGAAGGAAGGTTATACCGCCTTCCACCGCCTGTCTCACGACATCCCTGAATGAATTTCCGGGAACGTTTTCGGGGCCGATGACGAAATAGATTGACAGGTCAAACGAATGTCGCAAATGGTTGAACTGATTGGAATGATTGAACTGATTGAACTGATTGTCCTGACTTTCATGCCGGCTTTCATGCCGGCTTTCATGCCGGCTTTTTTGCTGACTTTCATACTGACATGACATCAAAGATTTGTCTCCTTCAAATGCTTTTTTGCGTATTCAACAAGGGCTTCTGTATCCGGCAGGCTCAAATTATCAATAAAAGCCGTCCTGAAAGAAGCTGTGCCCGCCGTATTCTTTTGAGCGGATTCGGAGGCGTATTTAAACGCCAAAGAAGCCGCGAGAGCCGCGGTAAACGGGTCAGTGACGGCGGCATAAACGGCCATCAGACCGCCCAAAGAACAGCCTGCGCCCGTAATGCTTTTAAGCATTTCCGAACCGCCCGTTATTCGATAAGCCTTTTCGCTGTTTATGATTAAATCCGCCTCGCCCGAAACAGCGACCGTGCCTTTCGTAAATTCGGCAAGTTCCGCCGCCGCGCTTGCGGCCGCTTCGACTGAATCGGTAGAATCAACGCCTTCGACATTTCCTTTAGCAGACACGAGCCCCCAAAGATTTGCCAGCGAAATGATTTCAGAAGCGTTGCCTCTGATAATTGCGGGAGGATACTTTTTCAGTTCCTTAATAATCGAATTGCGCGTATCGCCAAGCCCCGCCGCGACGGGATCAAGCACCCACGGCTTGTTCAATTCAACCGCCGCTTTGGCCGCGAGCGGCAAAGATTCGGCGGCAATCGGCTGCAGTGTACCCATATTGATATAAGTCGCGCCGGAAATGGCCGCAAGCGGCCCCGTCTCATCCGGTAAGAAACACATGGCTGCGCGTCCTCCCGTTGCCAGTTGGACATTTGCCACAAACTCAATCGTCACAAAATTCGTCCATGAGCCCACCAAGGGACCCTGCTTCTTCGCTTCTTCTACCGCGTTCACTATTTCAAAAAAAACTTTTTCCATATTTTTCTCCTTCCGCCGGTATTACCCGGATCAAGTTCAAGCCGCCGATAGCCGACGACCGTACGGTATAATCTCAGCCTTATCCTTAAAGGACATACAGCAGGTTTCCCACCCGCAGGCACCCGTGATTTTAATTGTTACTTCGTTTATGTTACATATGTTACTTATGTTACTTCATTTCAGGAAATCTCGCTCGGCGAGAGTCCTGTTTTTTAAGTACAGCAAAGCAGATTATAAAATGTTCGCTGTAAACGGCAATGATGGCGGGAATTGTAATGAGTGTAAAACGGCAATGATGGCAGACGGAGTGATAAACGGAGTGATAAACGGAGTGATAAACGGAGTGATAAACGGAGTGATAAACGGAGTGATAAAGTACGTGGATTATACTTATTTACAGAACGATGTATCATAAGAGAACTAAAAAGAGAATTGAAAAATGACTAAATCCAAAACGGCTGAATTTAATAATAAAAATAATACCTGACTTGATGTGATAAAATGAGAAATATGATTCGAAATATTCTGTACATTTCTTTCGTTGTTGTTTTTTGTCTGCTGTTGCAATTGAGGGGCGTTCCGTTCCTCCTGACCCTTGTCGCATCCGGCCTGTTGGGAACGTTAGGTTACTATTTGAAAATAATAAGATTCGGGAATGACTGAATTGAAACGATTCAACCTATACGGTTGAACCGATTACCTTTTTTTCAGCTGGAATCAAAAGCAAGCTTTCGCTTTCAAAATGATATCCGAAATCGTTTCAGGGTCAAATTTGGATGAATCAATAATCAAATCATAGACCGACATGTCCTCAATGTCAATCCCGTAATAAGTCTCATACCTGATTCTTTCAGACTCTTCTCTTGTTTTTGTTTTGTCCAGCTCAAACTTAAAAGAAGAGGATGAATTTTCCCGCTGCATAATCCGGCGGACACGGATATCAAGCGGCGCTTTGAGAAGAACGCGAAGAACTTTTTTCCCCGGCGGTGCGTCAAGAGACATATGACCCGCAAGACGGCCTTCCATAATCAGATTGTCTTTTGTTTTAGAAAGCTCTTTTTGGCGTTCATCGATTTGGCGGTCATAAGAAATGTCTTTTTCGGCGAGTTTGCCAAATTCATCAAGCGAGAGACCAAGATCAATAGCAATGCTGCGAAATATTTCACCTGATGAAATAAAATCCATATCTGCCCGTTCTTGTAAAATTTTAGAAACCGTTGTTGTTCCGGTCCCCGGAAGACCGCTGATTGTAAGAATCATACTGATACACCTGTATGAACCCGAACTTGAAATAAAAAATGAACATTACATGCCGGGGGCACGAATGTTCAGAAGCTTTCGGAGAACCTGACTAAAGGCCAGTGAAGAAATGAAATACCAATAAATCCAGTAAGTGAACATCCAAAAAACGGAGTCGCTTAAAGCTCGTTCACCCCAGAACGGAAAAATAATCGAAGCGTCCGGATGCCCGCCGATATAGAAATAAGCCCACATGAAAAACGGAAGGGAGACCAAAACGATATAAAACATAGGCTTAAACTGCTCTTTCATCACACTCATATTTTCTTGCATCATCTCAGCTTGCTGCTCTTCCAGTTTTTTGAGCTGGTAGGTGTTTTGAGTTGCCCGAGCTTCTTTCATCTCTTTTTGAAAAATTTTCATTCGTCCTTGAACTTCAGCCATGCGGGATTGGTCTACAGCATATTTCTGAATGAGAGACGAATAAACGGCTGTAATAATCGCCATGACCGACAGAATCAGATAAAAATTCTGTTCGCCGACGGCAACCAAAACCGGAGACATGAGAATATCCATGCCGCTTCCGATAGCTACACGAACGGACGGAATCATGACACCGATTAACAGCATGAGACCAAAGGCTAATACGAATTTATTCAACGTATCTCTGAGTTTATTTTTCTCCAAAACAATCCGACCTGAGTTGTAATTAAAATAATAAGATTTTGTGATGAACTTGTGATTGAACACTTGACTATGACATCTTATTTAAATGGTGCGACCAACGTGTCGATGTTCGCGAAAACGGCGTCAATGTCTTTTGTGCCATCAACGTCTTTCAGCAGGTTTTTCTTTTTATAATAATCAACCAGCGGCGCCGTCTGTTTTTGATAGACGTCCAAGCGGTTGGAAACGGCGTCAGACGTGTCGTCGGGTCTTTGGAACAGGGTGCCGCCGCAGGTGTCGCAAATCCCTTCAGACTTTGGCGGGTTGAAAACAATGTGATGGCTGGCGCCGCAGGAACACATCCAGCGGCCGGAAAGACGTTCGATTAAAATGTCGGTCGGAACGATGATATTGATGACGGCGTCGATTGGCTTTTTTATTTCATCCAAAATGACTGTCAGCGCGTCGGCCTGAGGAATCGTTCGCGGGTAGCCGTCCAATAGAAAACCGTTCGCGCAGTCGGCTTCAAGAAGCCGGTTTTTGATAATGCCGATCAAAACGGCGTCGGGGACAAGTTCGCCTGCGTCCATGTACTTTTTAGCTTCCAAACCGAGCGCCGTGCCCTCTTTGACATTCGCTCGAAGGATGTCGCCCGTGGAAATCTGAGGAATGCGGTATTTTTGAGAAAGCTTTTGAGCCTGAGTCCCTTTACCTGCACCGGGGGGACCGAATAAAATGATATCCATGACTAAATCACCTGATAAATTGACGCGAAAATGTTAAAATCAAACAACAGAAAGTAAAACGAATACCACTTTTTTTATTAAAAGGATTCCGCTTCAAGATATAAGAAAATCCAAAAACAAAAAATCCAAAGATTCAAAAATCCAAAGATTCAAAAATCCAAAGATTCAAAAATCCAAAAAAAAAGATTCGAGCGGTTTTGCTCGAATCTTTAAATTAATTTTAATCGCCGATTCAATCGTCCGTCAAGACTCTTTACCGAGGAACGACCGCAACATCGGATGCATTTCCATCAGCTGCTCGGACGCTAAGTCTTCATACAAACGATACACGATACTGACCGTCAGCAACAGACCCGTACCGCCCGCGCTTCCGACTGTACCCAGCAAACTGGCAAACACAGTCAAAAGACCGATGAAGGCGCCTCCGATGATGGTGACTTTGGGGATGTAGCGCTGCATATACTTTTCAATAGACGCGATGTTGTTTCTGAAACCCGGAACCTGCATTCCTGAGTTGTAAATCTTTTTAGCCGTTTGTTTGGCGCCCATGCCCGTCGTTTCAATCCAGAAAAGAGCGAAAATGATACCGCCGGCCACCAGCAAGAAAGCGTCAACGCCGACGTGAAGCACAATTTGCCACACGGCGGGCGCGGGATAGCCCATTGAGGCGAAATTTGCCGCAACATATGACGGAATCCAATCCGTCGGGCTGTTGATTGCCGATAAATAATACATAACACCGTTAACAGGCGTCGCGCCGGAGTATTCGCCGAGGACCGTAATGCCCCTGCCTGCCAAAAGAACCCCGACCAACTGAATGTTTGCCTGAAGAGCGCGGACCAAAATCATCGGCAAAACGGAAGCGTAAATCAGCTTGACCGGGAATTTGCCGCGGGCGCCGCGAACGGAAGTGTGAGAAAGCGGAATTTCAATCCTGACACTCTCAACGTAAACGACAATGATAAAGATGGCAACCGTTGATATAAGCGCCAATATACCGCCGCTGATGAACAGGTACATCAACCCATCCGATGTCGTAAACAGCGCGCTGAGTTCACCGCTGGAAATCAACTGAATCCATTTCGGGATGATACCGACGGCAAGACCGTCCGTTCCCGGAATCCAGTTAATCAGACCGGTAACGATGGACTGAGAAACACCGGCAACGATGAAAAGACTGATACCGGAGCCGATACCCCACTTGGAGATAACTTCGTCCATAAACATAATGAGAAGACCGCCGATACAAATCTGAACGAACAGGAACATTGTAATAACCGACAGCTCGACACCGAGCAGGCCCGCCAATTCGGGGTCAGGTTTAATATAACCGAAAAGCTGGGGCAGTGTCTCAAGGACAATCATAACGAGAACAAGGAACTTCTGAGCGCCTTGGAAAAAGGATTGGTCTTTCGGGTCAGTCAAATCCAAATGGATGATGTCGCCGCCGACCAATAATTGGAGAATAATGGATGCTGTCACAATCGGGCCGATACCGAGAACGAGCAGTGAACCCGTCGCGCCCGCAAAGAACGCGCGATAATGCGCAAATAAATCGATCGATTCGGCCGACATACCAAACAAGGGAATGTTCGTTAAAATGAAATAAAGCGCGAGAATCGCAAGCGTCCACATCACTTTATTTTTGAACAACACTTGTTTTTCAGGTCTGGCGATAGCGGGTAACCTTTCAAAAATAGGCTCCAAAACACTCCTGAAACTCATGATGACACCTGACTTAAAACAAAAACAGCAGACTGAAGCTTTCAGCCGGCTTTCTTTGGATTGAAATATTGAAACTGAATTCTGTTATTCTGTAATAATTCTGTTATTCTGTAATAATTCTGTTATTCTGTAATAAACCGTTTACAAAATTAACGGTCAATCGTTTGTGAAATTGAATTAAACCCGATTATTTCTGTATAAAAGAATAATAGGGATGATAAAGATGAAAATGATAGCGACTAATAGTATTAATATATTATTGTATTGAAGAGATAGAAACTTTTATAATTTCGGGCATCTCCGGACAGCATCCGACGTTTTAAAAAAAACGTCCGCTTGCCGGAAAAATGAAATTGAAAAAGGAATGAAAAAGGAATAAAAAAAGAATAAAAAGAATAAAAAAAAGAAACAAAGGGCTTACGCGCTGTCTTTGCCTCTTCTTTGTCTTCTTTGATTACTCTTTTTGATTACTCTGTCACTCTTCTTCTTGGCTTACGCGTCGTCTTCGGCTTCTTCTTCTTCAAAGTCATCTTCAAAGTCAGTGACTTCTTCGCATTCGCCGCCGACCGCTTCGATTTTTGCGCGGGCGGACGCGGAGAACATTTCGGCTTTGACGACCATTTTCTTGGTCACTCTGCCGCTTCCGAGGACTTTGTCGATTCCGATGCTGTAAAGATCAACGGTAAAAGTGTCGCCGTCTTTTGTAATGTATTCCGCTTCGTTTTCGAAAAGGAAGTCGACCAATTCGTCGAGTTCGCCGACATTGACGATGAACACGGGGTGGTCAACAGCTGCCGGTCTTGTAAATCCTTTGTAGATATAACCGGGGCGGTAGCCTTCGCGCATGGCGCGGATGAAGTGGTGGGCGTTGCCGCCTGCGCGTCCGCGGCCTCCGCGGTTGCCGGCGCCTCTTCTGTTCTTGTGTGTGCCGCCGCCGCAGGTGCGTGATCCTCTGTACTTTTTAGTTCTGATGTGTCCCATTTTAACCACCTTATCTCATTTTGTGCAAAAGCGTCTCAATGTCTTCACCGTGATTTCCGAGAACGCCGCCTTGCTGAACGGTTCTCTTTATTCCGGCGTGTCCTTTTCTCGGCGGGTGAAGCCGAAAGACCGGCTTTAACGCGGGAACGTCCTTAATCGCGATTTTGCCGGCGACAAAAGCCTCGGCAAATTCTTTAATAGACGCGCAGGAGGTCGTTTCAGCGATGTACGCATCGGTTAAGCGTTCGCCGCCCTCAAGTCTGCCGCGGGTTTCCAAAATTTCCGCGACGATTTGTGCGTCAACAGTGCCGTACGCGATGTAGTCTTTGGATTTTTGGATCATGCCTTTGTACACATCATTTTCCGGAAGGAAAACGCAGTGATTCACTTTGTGAAGGCGAAGCATTGAAAGAGTGTCCGCAATGGAACCTCTGACTGCGACGGATCCTTTGATTCTGATAACTGCGTACATGTTTAAACGCCTCCGCCGCCTTTTTTAGGCATTCGCATCGTGTTCACGTTGTTCAAAGCTTCAAAAGTCGCTTTGGCGAAGTTTAATGTGGTACGGGTGGTTCCGAAAGTTTGTGTCCAAACGTCTTTGATACCGGCTTTTTCAAGCACTTTTCTGGCGGTGTTACCGGCAGCGATACCAAGGCCTCTCGGGGCAGGGATCAATGTCACGACGACACTGCCGATTTTACCGGTGGCTTCGTAGGGAACAGTGTGTTCTTTACCGCATGCGCATTCCCATGAACCGCAGCCGCGGCTGATGTGGGTGATGTTCAATTTTGCGGCGTCGATCGCCTTTTTGATGGCGTTTCCGACCTGAACGTCTTTGCCCTGGCCGATACCGACGTAGCCTTCGCCGTTTCCGACAATGACGGTCGCTCTGAATTTGACACGTCTGCCGGAGTCAGTCATTCTCTGAACCATATTAATGTCAAGAACTTCGTCTTCCAATCCCGGCAAGAGCGCGTCCACGATTTGGGGTTCTCTTAAGGGGTAACGGGATTTGAGAGCGTTTTCCATTGTTGTGATTTGTCCGTCAGCGACAAGTCTTCCGAGTCTTGTCTTTGGGACCCATTCGTCTTCATTGTAAGCCATGTTTCTCACTTGAACTCCGCTTTGATTTTCTCGACTGCTGCGTCGAACTGTGCCGGCAGATCAGAGCCGTTATACTCGGCCGCGACTTCTCCGCGAATGCGTTCATCGGACGGGAAGACGGATTCGTCGTGGGGGATGTCAAAGCCTGCGTCAACGATGCCTTTTAAAGCGGCGTAGATGCGTGAGCCCGACGTTGATGCATGAAGCCCGATATCAAGAATGCCGAATTCGTATCCGTTATCGAGTGTACGAAGTCCGAAAAGCAAACCTGTTAAGTATGCTGCCGTTGTGTTTCCTGTCGGTCCGTTATAGCCGTATTTTCCGAGTTCGGTAGAGATGGCAGATGAAAATGTGACATCGCCGACCGGAGTTGGGGCTATAAGCTGTATTTGAACATTGCGTGTGCTTTTACGCACGACAACGCGGTCCTCTTTAGAGAGAAGGAGCGCGAGACGGGAGTGGTAATTGGTCCGCCCCTCTCTTCTTCTTCTCATGGGAACCTTATATCTTGGTCCTGTTGCCATAACTAGCTCCTCAACTAAAATTTGATCTGAATTTATGTAATTATGTAAATTTTTAATGAATATCTAAGTAAATTGTATGTAAATGCAAATACGCAAAATGAATGAGAGAATCACCCAATATTGAATACTTAACTGAAATGAATTATGAAATCATATGAATTCGTTTGAATTCGTGTGAATTTGTATGAATTCGTATAAATTCGTCTGTCATTAATCGCTTAATGATGCAGAAATTCACAGCACACAAATGTTCAGCTGAAAGCCGAACCACAAATAGATGTCCTGTGAAAGGAGTTTGTAATACAGATTAGATGTATATAAGGTTTCTGCCGGCAATATGTTTCTGCCGGTATATGCAGAAAAATAACTGTGAAAAAAACATATATAAATTAACGACTTTTTTTTTAACCGACTTTACATTTTGACAAATTAAACATTGACAAATTCATCATTGACAAAATCAACATTGACAAATTCAACATTGAGAGATTTGGAGCGGTCAGAAATGAAACAATTACTGTACATCTTATGCGTATTATTGTTAATACTTTCGCTGTTTTCAATTCCCGTATTCGGCGCGGTCAGCGAAAACGAAATAAAAAATATCGTTGAAAGTCATAAATTTTCGAATGAATTTTTTGAGATTTACGGACCATACACATATCTGGGACACCCTTACATGCTCATTGAGTACTTTCCGATCGGAGAGGGGGATATGGCAACCGGCGCTCTTATTGTAGATTTCGAAACCGGAAAAATCATAAACGATGTCGAAACCTCAAAAAAAATAATAACTGCTCACGCTGTGGTTTCAATTATTTCTCCGCAACATATGAACTCATTGAAAAACGACTCTGAATATTATGCAAATCGTCAAAACATGATGAATGAAGATGTAAAAGTCGTTGAAAATTCTTCTGAATTAATGAAATCCAAACCGGAATTCGCTGAAATTATAAAAGCCAATATAAAAGTCAGGGACATGTATCTGGATTTAAAAGAAAACAGAGATGAAGCATTAATACTTCTGAGAGAAATAGATGCGGGAAACAAGTCCTATGAGAACGCGAAAAAATATTTGGAATTGGAAGAAAAACATATCTCCAAAATGGAAGAATCAGTCATTCTCCGAGGGGAACTCAGAGCCCAAACCGTTATTTATTATGATTTGGGAACGACAATCGGATACAATGCAAACCGTTATTCATGGGAAAAAGCCCGGGATGAATATCTTGCCGGTATTGACAGGATGACAAACGCGGTCAAAGAAGAAATAAAAATTGAAGAAGAATTTTTGAGCGACCTTGAGGATTATATCAATTCTTTAACGAAAGCCGCGGAAATGAGATTAAAAGAAGAAGCAAGATTAAAAGAAGAAGCGGACATTCCCGGATTCGGCATTTTAATCGCCGTTTGCGCGATTCTGGCAGCAGGTATTATAACAAAAAGAAGGAAAGTTTGAGTCCGGTTTTCTTCAAACAGAAATTACTCCCTTCACCTTTCGGCTCCGGTTTCAATATTTCATGGCCGGGAAAACGCCAAAATTCACTTATCGGGGTGCCTACACCGCCCCACTTTCTTTTTCGTTGAGGCAGAGTACAGATTAGATGTATGTAAGGTTTCTGCCGGCAATATATTTCTGCCCATATATGTATAAAAATAACTGCAGAAAAATATATATAAATTATAACGTCCTTTTGTTAACCGACTTTACATTTTGACAAAGTCAACATTGAAAAATTCGGAGCGGTTAGAATATGAAACGATTGCTGTACATCTTATGCGTATTATTGCTAATACTTTCGCTGTTTTCAATTCCCGTATTCGGCGCGGTCAGCGAGAACGAAATAAACAAAATCGCCGAGAATCATAAATTCTCGAATGAATTTTTTGAGATTTACGGGCCGTATACATATCTGGGACACCCTTACATACTCATTGAGTACTTCCCGATTGGAGAGGAGGGCATGACAACCGGCCCCCTTGTTGTAGATTCGAAGACCGGGAAAGTCATAAACGATATAGAAACCGCAAAGAAAATAATAACCGCTCATGCGGTGGCTGAAATTAATTCTCCGCAACTTATGAACAGATTAAAAAACGACTCTGAATATTACGCACAACAACAAAGTTGGATGGATACAGAGGTAAAAACCGTTGAAGCTTCTTCTGAAGTGATGAAATCCGAACCAAAATTCGCTGAAATAATTGAAGTCAATAAAAAAGTAAGGGATATGTATCAGGATTTAAAAGAAAACAGAGATGAAGCATTAATATTTATAAGAGAAATAAATGCGGGAAATAAGTCCTATGAGAACGCGAAAAAATATTTAGAGTTGGAAGAAAAACATATCTCCAAAATGGAAGAATTGGTAATTCTCAGAGGGGAATTCAGAGCCCAAGCCGTTATTTATTATGATTTGGGAATGACAATCGGATACAATTCAAACCGCTATTCATGGGAAAGAGGCAAGGAAGAATATCTTCTGGGTATTGACATGTTAACGAACGCGGTCAAAGAAGACAAAAAAATTGAAGAAGAATTTTTGAGCGCCCTTGAGAATTATATCAATTTTTCAACGGAATCCATGGAAATGAGATTAAAAGAAGAAGCGGAAATTCCCGGATTCGGCATTTTAATCGCCGTTTGCGCGATTCTGGCAGCAGGTATTATAACAAAAAGAAGGAAAGTTTGACCGGGGCTTTCCTCAAACTAAAATTACTCCCTTCGCCTTTTGACTCAGGTTCCAATATTTCAACAGTGGAACCGTCAAAATGCTCTTAACGGGGTGCTTTCCGCGCCCCGTTTTCTTTTTCATTGAGACGGAAGCATTGATGAGATTATACGTAGACTCCGTCTCCCGTTTATATCTCCCATTATATCTCCTGTTACATCTCCCGTTACATCTTCTATTAAAATAAATGGGTCACGAGTAGAACAGCTAAATAATTTGGTGTTCAAATCATGATCATGCAACTGAAAAATAAATATGCTAATCGTTCAAAAATTTCTGAGCCTAAATTTAGGCAAATTGTAAAGCTTTTTGCTTTAGATCTGAATGCAACACAAATATCCCAAATAGTGGATTTAGAACGAAAAACAGTTAATAGATATCTC